>JACSRR010000470.1 GCA_014879635.1 Ignavibacteriaceae bacterium
TCCTAAAAGGATGTGTAAATGCTTTGGAGATAAACCTCCTCCGGGTATTTTATAACATATCATTGATTCTTCTATCATTGTGCCCTGCGGAATTTCAGTTTTAGCATAGATACTTAACCCATATTTTATCCTCTGTGGTGTTTCTTCCAACAGAAGCCCTTTTTGTCCATTTCCCATTGCCGCTTCAATTGTGCGAATATAATTATGAATCAATTCTAAACCACGCGTTTCAACAGAAGCTGCATGATCAGGTCCTTTTGCCGTTCTATCAAACGTAAAATGCTTTTCAACAACACATGCACCTAAAGCAACCGAAGCAACAGTTAAAATTATGCCTTTATCATGAGAAGAAAAACCTGAAAGTATATTAAGCTTTTCTCTATAAGTTTTAACAACATTGAGATTTACTTGCTCATTTTCACATGGGTACAAAGAAGTGCACTGAAGGAGAACTAATTGATTGTTAAACTTACGGATGAAATTAACTGCTTCTTCAACCTCTTCGAAACTATGCATTCCTGTTGAAAGAATCATAGGCTTTCCATATTTGGCCACATGTTCTAATATTGGAAAATGATTAACATAAGGTGAAGGTATCTTATGAACAGGAACATCAATAATAAAATTGGCAAAATCAAATGAAGAAAAATCAAAACCACTCAACAGAAAATCTATCCCTCTGTTTTTAGCATGATTATGGAGTTCAATTAATTGTTCATCAGAAAACTCTAAAAATCTCTTATGATCTCCGTATGTGGAGCCAAATGAATAATGCTTTGTGTACGCTTCATCTAAGAATTTTTTTTGATAAAGTTCTTCAAGTGTTCTTTTTTGAAATTTTATCGCATCAATCTCTAAAAAAGAGGCTTTATCAATGAGTTTTTTTGCAATATTAATATCACCGTTATGATTTATTCCGACTTCGGCAATTATATAAGAAGGATGGCCATCACCTATTTTTTTTCCATTGGCTAAATTTATTTCCATTATTTCTTTTTTATCTGATTATGTTTATGTTTAGTTTTTAAAAAGTTAATTAGCTTAACTCTTATAAATATTATTTGTCTTTATGCCGGCCTTCCCAAACGCATTTCTTGTATCTACAATCAATTTTGCGTGTTTGGCGATAAATTCATAGTCATAGCCGGTGTGATCTGTGCTTAAGAGTACAAGATCATAAGATGCAATGTTCTCTGCCGTTAACTCTACCGATTTCATATCAAATTTATACTTACGGGTAGCGGGCAAAATTGGTATATACGGATCATTATAGTCAATTTCAGCCCCTTTTTCTTCAAGCAATTCGATTAATTTGAGCGAGGGAGATTCACGCATATCGTCAATATCTTTTTTGTATGCCGCACCTAAGATTAAAACTTTTGACCCGTTTAAGGTTTTGCGATGCGTATTCATAACATCGGCACAGCGTTCAATCACATAATATGGTTGATAAGTGTTAACTTCGCCGGCAAGTTCAATAAACTTAGTACCAATTTCGTATTGTCTGGCTTTCCAAGTTAAATAAAAAGGATCGATGGGAATACAATGGCCGCCTAATCCGGGACCGGGATAAAAAGCATTAAAACCGAACGGCTTTGTTTTAGCTGCATCGATAACTTCCCAAACATCAATACCCATTTTGTCGAAGACCATTTTAAGTTCGTTTACTAATGCGATGTTGATACTTCTATAAATGTTTTCGAGCAGTTTTGTTGCTTCTGCGGCTTCGGGTGAACTTACGGTAACGGTTTGCACTATGATTTGGTCATAAACCGCCTTCGAAATTTCTAAACATGCGGGAGTCATTCCGCCAACAACTTTCGGAATTGTAGCCGTGTTATAATTAGGGTTGTTAGGGTCTTCGCGTTCAGGCGAAAAAGCTAAGAAGAAGCCTTCGCCAACCTTTCCTTTACCCGCTTTTTCTAACAAAGGAAGTAAGATTTCTTTGGTAGTGCCGGGATAAGTTGAAGATTCAAGAACAACTAATTGCCCTTCTCTCAAATATTGAGCGGCAACTTTAGCAGAATTTTCTACATAAGAAAGATCCGGTTCGCGGTGTTTATTAAGAGGAGTAGGAACTGCAATAATAACTGCATCAACTTCGGGGAGTCTAGAAAAATCAGCTGTAGCTTCAAAGAGCCCGGTGTTAACTGCTTCGGCAATTCTTTCCGAAGAAATATGTTTTATATAGCTTTTACCCGAGTTAAGTACGGGTATTTTTGTAGCATCAATGTCAAATCCGATTGTTTTAACGGATTTTGATACAAATTCAAGAGCAAGAGGCAAACCGACATATCCCAAACCGATTATACCAACAATATGCTCTTTATTATTTATTTTGGATAATAAAGTGTCTTTTTGGTTCATGTATATTGTATTATTTTTAAAATAGCTTTCAAATATAACTAAAGCGGTTGATTAATTACAAGTGATAGCATATTAATTTACATTTTGTTAATTTGGATTGTGAGTCAAAGCACCTTTCTTTTAAGTGCGGGGGTTCGAGGTGCGAGGTGCGAGGTTCGAAGTTCGAAGTGTATTGTACTAAATATGGTTGTCACTAATTTAACAAATTTTAACCACCGAGCACGCCGAGAACACAGAGGGGAAATGTGAAAAATACATTTTACTTTTTGACGCCGGAGGTGTCA
>JACSRR010000233.1 GCA_014879635.1 Ignavibacteriaceae bacterium
AGATGTGTATAAGAGACAGGTACTTCCACATACCAATAAAGCTAGGTAAATTTTAACTCCTGAAACAAGTAAACTGATTGATGGGGTTGACTCTAAATTCTACATCATGTTATGTATAATCTAGAGTTTTCGGCGGATTTATCCGGCTAATAGTGGAATCAAATTTACGCAGAAATTTCTTAATTCATTCATTTATTTAATTAAAGGAGACATTTTATGTCTAAAAAACTCTTTATTCTCTCTTTCATCTTTGCAATCTTGGCGGTACCCAATTTTGCTCAAGAAACATTCACACACCCTACCGCAGCTGTTAGCATCACGCTTCCCGCAGGTTGGATGTATGAAGCCGATGGCGATAACATGATTGCTTACCCTGAAGAAGGCGGCTTTGCAATTACTTTTAGCGTTATCAATGTTGATGATGTTGATGCAGCGCTTGAAGAAGTTGATGCAATGTTACAATCACAAGTTGAAAATCTTGAACTTGGCGAAGGTCAAGCTTACGATGTTAATGGTATGGCCGGTATTTTTGTTGAAGGAAATGCAGACGGTGTACTTTTAGCAGTAGGCGTTATTGATTGCCCTGTTGAAGGTGCTTGTTTAATGGTTGGCGCTTGGGGTGACCCCGAAATCATTGAAAAATATGGTGCTGATATCTTGGGAATTTTTAACAGCATTAGCCCTGCTGGCGAATAATTTTCATGATTTTCCTCCGGTTCGTTTTAAACCGGAGGTTTGTCACATATTTTTTAGTCGAATATTTAAAATCGTAAAATAAATTCATTTTTTTTATTTAACGGAGATACAATGAAAAAATTCTATTCAATTCTCGCAATGTTACTAATGGTAACAATCTTAGCCGGTTGCGGTAAAAAAGAAGAACCTAAACCTGCTGAACAAAAAGATGCCCCTAAAGAAAAAGGCGTTTCAGGCGAAACTTTCACCAACGATGCTGCAAAAGTTAGTGTTAATCTTCCCGAAGGATGGTATTATGAAGCATCAGAATCCAGCATTTCTGCATATCCGGAAGGCGGCGGATTCATGGTTAATTTCGAAATTCTCAAGGCTGATGAATTAGACGCTGCTTTAGAAGAAGTTGATAAAATAATTTCAGCTGAATTTAAAAATGTAGTTTTAGGTGACGCAGAAGACTATGATGTTAACGGAATGCCCGGTATTTTTGTTCAAGGAACAGCAGACGGTGTTCTCCTTGCAATTGGTGTTATAAATACTCCCGTGAGTGGTTCCAGCTTAATGGTTGGCGCATGGGGTGATCCTGACGCAGTTAAAAAATACGATAAAGAAATCCGTTACATTTTTAACAACGTAAAACCTTTGAATTAATTAGTAAAATCTAATTTTAACCGGGTCATTGATTAAAAAGTGATCCGGTTTTTTGTTTTTAAGGGGTAAAGATTATACCCCCCATACAATTCTCACCTAAAAATTACCATTTTCATAGTCTTGTCAAAATTACCTGCCTGCAATCTGTAGAAATAAACTCCTGCGGGTAGATTGTGCACATAGAGTGAAATTTCATTTTCTCCCGTTTGTACTTCTTCATCAACAATATTCATAACTTCTGCACCCTGAGCGTCATAAAGAGTTAAAGTTACATAAAGCAAACCTTGTCCGCTTCTTCCTTCGGGTTCGGGAATTGTGAACCTAATTTTTGTGTAGGGCGAGTAATAACTTGTTGACTGTGAAATTGGATTCGGAAAATTCTGCGATACATTAAAACCTGTTGGCAAGTTTTCGTCTTCTATCGATGAAGGTAACTGACCGATATATCTGTAAACCGTTTGACCTGCGGCAAATCCTAAAAGTTCATTTACAAAGATAAACCGGTTTATGCGAACACCGAAATCAGCAGGGAACCAGTTTAATCCACCGTCATTTGTTTGATAAGAAGTTTGAACCGCATTTCCGCCTACCCATCCTAAAGTATCATTTGCGAAACCAATCCCCTGAGCGTAATAATTTCCCGAGGCTAATCTAAGCTCAAACCAATTGTTGCCACCATTAGTTGTTTTAAGAATGTTTGTTGGTCCGCCGGAATTTCGTTGAAGTGAGATATATCCGGTATTTCTCGAAGGAAACGAAATTTTCCAGCTCCATTCACCAAGTTGAGAAGAAGTATAAACATTTTGCCAATTTTCTCCGCCGTCAGTTGTAAGTAAAACTACCCCGGAAGATTGTGCATGTACCGAATTTGACTGCCCGGCTGCAATACCCGTATCTTTGTTAAAAAAGTAAACATCCAGTAAGCCTGCAGCCAATGCCGACATATCTTTTGAAACCCAACTCTCTCCGCCGTCACTACTTTTCATAAAAATTGCCGGACCTCTCACTCTTCCGACAGCAAAGATGTTCAAACTGTCTAATGCTTGCATTCCGCAAACGCCTCTCCCAATAAACCCTGAAATATTTTGGATGGGCGCCCAACTTGTTCCGCCGTCTGTAGTCCGGTAAATAAGAGTAGGGTCTGTAATAGTTGCACCGCCGTATTCGTCAGGACCTAAATTCCCGAGAAACCCGAGATTTGAATTTGCGAAAGCAACACTTCTAAAGAAAGTTGAATCACTATTAAACATAATTTGCCAATTTAAACCGCCGTCTGTAGT
>JACSRR010000231.1 GCA_014879635.1 Ignavibacteriaceae bacterium
GATTGCCGATAGGGGTAGCAAGAATGTAGAGCGTGCCTTTTGTCATTTTGTAATCATCACAACAATTTCGTTTGCAAAATTAATGTAGTCCATTTTCCAATTATTTTCGGAAACTGCTTTAAGAATATCCTCATGATGTATAGCTAAAATGTCGGTTTTTTTATTTACTAAGTTTATGGTAGGAAAAGAGATAGCAACATATTTTGAAGGTACATTTTTAACCACTTCTATGCCTGCACCCCTTCTTCTGTGTTCTAAGCAATAAAACATTTTAAACAAGAAAGCAATGTCAGTATATATTTCCGGCGGCGAAATTAATATATCCCTTTGAATAGCGGTTTGGCTTAACCCTTCAAGCCCAAAATAGAAATTAATTAATTCGATAAAATTGATATTAACATCGTAAGCGAAATATTTGACGGATTTCGGGAGTCCCATCCATCTAAAAGAGAGCGGATTAAATGCTGCTGCAAGGTCTGCAATACTTTCAGGAGTGCCGGTGTAATCAAAAATTTTGCCGTAATATTCTTTAAGGAGAATGTTTCGTTCGCGCGTTGAAGAGTGTTCGGAAAAAATATCAAAAAGAATTCCGTTAATTTCTTCGTCGTTACCCGATTCAAAAGCAGCTTTTAAGCTTTCCTTCACCTTTTTGTAATTCGGTTCACCCAAGTACTCTGCTCTAATACGGTGAAGCTTTTTCATTGCAGAATCTTCGGCAATTTTGAGCGATTTATGTCGATGAAACTCCGTAATTAAAACATCAACAATAGTTTCTTTGGAAATCAAGCGGTATTTTTTACTTGTAGCAACTTTATCGGCAATCTTTTGAATTTCAGGCGGAACGATAGTCGTGGTTAATATTCCTTAAAATTAAATTCTAAACATCAAATTTAGTGAAAAAAAGTTCGAGGGTAAAAAATAGTTTTTGGATCAAAAAATGTATGGGGTACGGAGGTTGAGTTTAATTATCTATCCACTTTGAGCACCCACTAATTTATTAACCACAGAGCACACAGAGAACGCAGAGAAATTTTGATTTTTAATGAATGATTCATTGTGTTTCTGCTGAAAAATGACGCTGAAGGCGTCAAACGTTTGTAGAAAATCTATCTTCAATGAGTAAACGACCCTAATTTTCTCAATTCTTCACCAAAGAGCAAATTACTTAATTATTGAACTGTTCAATTTAATTCCTAACTTTTTAATTTTGCTTTGCAAAGTTGTAGGTTTTAGTTTAAGGATTTCGGCAGCACCACCGGCTCCGTAAATTTTACCTTCGGCAAGTTTTAAGGCGCGAATAATGATTTTTGTAGATTCTTCTTGATAACTCTCTAATTTCTCTTTTGTTTGTTTGATTTCCGGCTGAATGACGCCTTCAAAAAGAAGATGAGATGATTTTATAACTCCGCCCTTGCTTAAAATAACTGCTCTTTCTAATGTATTTTGAAGTTCTCTTACATTTCCTTGCCAAGTGTTTGAACGGAGCGACTTCATTGCCTCATTAGTAATCGAAATTTTTTCCTTTTTGAATTTTACAGCTAACTTGTCCAAAAAATAATTTGTTAAAATTTCAATATCATCTCCCCTTTCTCTGAGCGGCGGTAAAATTACAGGGAAAACATTTAACCTATAGAAAAGATCTTCTCTGAATTTTCCTTCTTTAACCTTCTGTTCAAGATTTATGTTTGTTGCACAAATAATACGAACATTAGCCTTAATAGAATTTTCTGATCCGAGCCTTTCAAAAGTACCCTCTTGAATAGCGCGTAGAAGTTTAGGTTGAATTTCAAGGGGCAAGTCACCAATTTCATCAAGGAAAAGAATACCGCCGTCAGCCAGTTCAAACCTTCCTCTTCTAACTGATACGGCACCCGTGAAGGCTCCTTTTTCATGTCCGAACAGCTCGCTTTCAGCTAAATTTAGGTTGATGGCAGAACAATTAAGGGTGATAAAAGGATTTGACGACTTATTAGAAAGTGCGTGAATTGCCTTTGCAACCTGCTCCTTACCCGTTCCGGTTTCTCCTAAAATCATAACATGTGATTCTGTAGGTGCTACAAGTTTAATTTTTTCGATAATTTGAAGCCACACGGGCGATCTACCAACCAACCCTTCAATAATTGTTGAGATATCACCTATTAACGAGTTCCTCTCAAAAATCAGAGTTTCCTTTTCAGAAATTAACGAATCTGTTCTGTTGGCTTGAGCAAGTGCTAAAGAAATTAACTTTGAGAGTGTACCGGCAATATTAACTCTTTGGGGGGTAAACATGTCGCATTGCCTGTGGTCTAAAGTCATTAAACCGAGCGGATTCCCGTTAATACTTAGCGGAACAAGCATGCAGGAATGTCCTGTTGGCAAATCTAAAACATCCTCGTATGTATCTTGATGATCATCAACCGCCGTTTCTTCAACAAGTTTAACACTACCTTTATTCATTACTTCTCTAATATCGGGTCTATTATCAAGCAAAATTTCGAAACTTTTAAGTTTTTCGTTGATTAAACTTCCTTTAGCAAATTTAACTTTTAGACTGCCTTCGTCTTCAAGATTCAAAATCACGGCTAATTCATACGGAATAATTTCATTGATAGCCTCAAGAACAATTTCCATAGTTCTGCCGGGGGAAAGATATTCTAACTCGGGATTTGATGTGATGTAGTTTGTCATATTAACAACGATATTTAGTTAATAACGAAATAAAGTTGTAAATATAACGATATTTCGGTACAATACAAATTAAAACGACTTAATAATAGCTATTAATCTCCGTTTAGCGGTTTTCACTTTTGGCACGGTTCTTGCTATATAAGATACAATTAGTTGATAGTCAATTACTAACAAAAACAAATAAGGAACTTAAAAATGACGGAAAACAAAACTCAAGAAACCGCAAAATTAACAGCCGATTTATTAACAGTTGTTTTAGCCGATGAAGTTGTACTCTATACAAAAGCAAGAAATTATCATTGGAATGTTAAGGGAATCCACTTTTTTGGGCTTCATTCATTATTCGAAAAAATATATGACGAATTAGCAGAAGATATCGATAATATTGCCGAAAGAATTCTGACTTTAGGATATAATGCACCCGGTACAATGACCGAGTTTCTGAAATTATCTTCTATTAAAGAGCACCCGGGTCAATACCCCGAAGCCACCGTTATGGTTCAAAACTTTTTAGAAGATTACGAATCGGTAACTAACAAAATTAATAGAACTGCCAAAAAAGTTCAGGATGAGTTTGCAGACGATGTTACTGCAGGTATGTTGTTTGGTTTAGTTGAAAAATATCAGAAAACCGCATGGATGATTAAATCAGTTCTCAAATAACAATTTTTAGACCATAATGTTGTTATAAGGCGTGGAGTAATTAAAAAGACTCTGCGTCTTTTTTTATTCTTCAAACACACTGAACATTTTTTTTACTTCGCTTAAATCAAATTCAAATTCGGGTTGGGTTAAAGCCTCTTGCCAGCCGACAATCTTTATCAAGTCTTCCGGTTTTTTGAATTTCTTCAAGTAGTAGATTTTAACGCTTTCCCTGTTTTCTACAATCCAAGAAAGCATTATCCTTAAAGTTTCAAGATCGGAATCTGATGGGTAAGAATGTCTGAAGCTGCCTTCAAAATATTCTTCAACAGCCTGATTAAAATTGTTAAAATTCTCCTCCGAACCGTCTCTGAAAAATATTTTCCCTTCAATTAGTAAAATAAAATCTTTTGAATACGAAGGTCCCTTAATTTCGAACAGAACGGTAGCAGTATTAAGAGGTTCTTGCAAAATTGAAGAACGATGAATGAGCGCAATTACCCTGTCCACAAGTTTTTTTATTTCTGCAGCTTCTTCAAATTTGAGCTTTTCTGAGAGCGAATTCATTTTGTCAATCAAAAACTTGAGTGTACCGCTTGTATCTCCGTTCAAAAAATTTTTTAGGCGTGTAATTTCTTCCAAATACATTTGTTGGTTAGGCTCAACACAAGGATTTAAGCATCTGTCAATTTCTGCCAAAACACAAGATTTCCCCCGGTTAAATTCCTTATCCTTACATTCTCTCAATTTGAAAGCCCTGTTGAGTAAATCTTCAATTTCAGAAGCAGCTTTTCTATTCGAAAACACCCCGAAATAATCATTGCCATCAAAGAAAAATTGTTTAGAAACGGTTAATTTCGGAAATTTATGATTCATTTCGATTTTAATAAAATAGGTATTCCCGAATGATTTTAACTGAACATTTTGTGTTGGTCTGTTCTGCTTGATTAAACGAGCCTCAGAGATTAAAGCCGTTAATTCAGAATTAGTAACAGTATATTTTAACGAAGTAGAATGGCTGATAATTATTTTACTTTTACCTGCCGAGTAGTCAGAAAAGTGAGATTTTAACCGCTTTTTTATCGATTTTGCTTTGCCCGTGTATATAATCAAACCTTCAGCATCAATAAAATGATATACACCCGGTAGATCGGGGAGCATAAGAGCGGCGCGGTTTAGGTCAGAATCTAAAGCAAATTTGGTTATATTTTTTACGGGCACAAATTGAAAATCAGTAAATTCACGAACCTTCATAAAACCAAATTCGGTCATCATTCTGCGTAAAAGTTGATTAAAAATTTCGACGGAGGCATAAGCATCTGCGTAAGCACGGTGAGCATTTTCAAGAGGAATATCTAAATGGCGACTAATTTCGCGCAGGTTATATTTTTTTAATCCGGGTAAAAGCCTTCGAGACATTCTAACCGTACAAATTTTTAGCATGTCAAAATGTACAAACCCCGCATCTCTAAACTCTTTAGAAAGAAAGTTGTAATCAAAGATAACATTATGCCCAACAAGAATGGATCCTTCAAGAAATTCTGCAAGTTTTTGAGCAATTTCATCAAAGTAAGGGGCAAATTCAACATCATTCTGTTTAATTCCCGTTAATTCCGTGATAAAAAGAGGAACAATTTTGCCGGGATTTACAAACGAATGAAACTCGTCTATAATTTTAAAATTATTAACCTTGTAAGCGGCAATTTCAATAATTTTTTCAGAGAAGTGGCTTAACCCCGTAGTTTCTGTATCTAAAACAACGAAGTTGACAGATTGAATATCGGAATCTAAAATTTTATCGACAAACAAGAGAATGACCGGTTAATCTTCGCATGAACAGGCTAATTTACCGCTTTTTGATTTTTCAAACGCTTCCCTTCCTTCTTTAAAAGCAAACCAAGCAATACCTAACGAGCCCGCAATATCAAAATATCCGACTTTAAACAGTTCGTAGAGCAGTGCTGAAGATAAAAGAATAAGCGAAAGGTAAAAACAAGTTTTTGTGCAATTTGCATCGGCAATAATAGCATCAGATTTAAGTTTCTTACCGGTTTTAAGTTTTGCAGTCATAAGAAAATACATTGTAGCAATAGAAATCACCGAAATTATAACAGCGGGAATAGTAGTTTCAGGCACGGATCCAAAATATATATTTAACGATGCCCCAACTATTAAACCTGCGGTTAGCAGATAAAAACTGAACCCGGTAATTTTAAGAGCAAACCTTTCAAAAGAATCACGATTCAGAACTTTTTCGTATCGCATTCTTAAAACGAGATGAAGTATTGCCATTCCGGAGATAACCTCTACAAAACTATCAACGCCAAAACCCAGCAAGGCAAGTGTTTCATCGGAGAGACCAAAAAAGATAGAAATTAAACCTTCTGCAATATTGTACAAAATGGTAATAATGCTCAAAACGAGAGCAATTTTTAAGAGTTTATTATCATCTTCTTTTTTATCCGCAATATTAAGCGGCTTTACATTCATAAAACAGTATTCTTAATTTTATTCATAACAACAAATTTAATTAAATACGGAACAAAACAAGATATTTGTTAGAGGTTCATTTTTCAAAGAAAACTAAGGATTGTATGATTAAGTAGAGTCAAAACAATTTAACCGTATAGACAAATGAGTTCACAGACATTGAGAGAGTTTTATCTATTTTAAGTTGAAAACTTTACCCGACCTTAAGCACATAAAGTAAATGTTTAGCCCTTGAATAGGCGGTATATATAGCTTTCTTATTCCAGCGTTCATCTTGCAAATCAACTATTATAACAACTTTTGATTCCAATCCCTTAAATTTCCAGCAATTAAAGTAGGGGATTACCCCTTTTGCGGCATCGGCATTCTCAATTACTGAAAAATTACCAGCTTTTCCCTCTGTACCTATAGAAGTGTTTAAAAGTTTTCTTATCCCCATAATAATTATATCATCTTCGCCCAAACCTTGTGAGTTAATCAGATCGTTAAGAATTTCGCCGGTTTTTGAAGTTAATTCAACACTTGAATTAAATGTGAGCAATTGAATATCAAGTCCCTCGGGTGTTTCTTCGGTATCTTTTAATTTGAGGGTAGAGTAAAGTTTAAGAGTGTCGATAATTTTTTTAGTGTTTCTGCAATTTATTTGTAGCAAAAACTTTTTGTGAATTTTAGGTAGCGATAAAGAAGTGTTAAAAATATTTTGGTCGGGGTCATAAAAGACATAGTAATGGGAAGTTGGTTTGAGCGAATTTTTAATAATTTTCCAGGCGCTATCGCTGAAATCTTGCCCTTCATCAACAATTATTCCGTCATATTTACGATAATTAATCCCGCTTAAATCAGCCAAAACGGTATCGAGCCTTACTTTGATTAAAATCAATTCTTCAGTATTAATACCTGCTGCGTCTAAATAAAACTTACAGAATTGCCCGAGGGTTAATGTTTCAATATTGGAATAATTAGCTGTAGCCCGTTTAAGTGCTTCGGCAAGTTTTACATTATAGCATAAAAGAAGGACAGATTTATTCATTTCTGATAGCCTAATCGCCTTTTTGACAGCCATAATTGATTTGCCGGAACCGGCACACCCTTTAATTAGCACCCGCTTGTTTTCTTCGATGTGGTCAAGAAGCTCGCATTGTTTATCGGTGAGAGCAAAAACTTTTCTCTCTTCAACGCTAATTTTATCGCTTAAACTGGCGCCAAACTCAAATATTTTTTGCAGAGATTTTTGTGCATGTTTGAAGAGGTCGATATCTATATCTTTAGATTTAAAGCCGTTCATAATATCCGAGATATGATCTGAAAGATACTCGATATTACTTGCGGTAAGCGTAATCTTTCCGAAATTTGAATCAAGAAACTCTTCGCTTGCCGGAACATCGGGAAAACAAACGGCATGCCCTATCGGAACAGGGACAATCTGCCCGAAAAAGCTTTTTAAGTAACTAAGGAGATTAAACTTATTAATTTTAGCCTGTTCATAAGGACTTTTGATCTTTCTCCCGTTTTGATAAAATTCTCCCGATTCATATCTAATTTGCCCACCTTTTACTTCTATTACCAAAATTCCGAATTGTGGATTAAGTACAAGAAAATCAATTTCACCGTCAATGAGTTTGTTAGCAGTAGTATTAGAGAGAAGGGAATAAGAGTGGAATACTGTC
This sequence comes from Ignavibacteriaceae bacterium, assembly GCA_014879635.1. Taxonomy (GTDB): domain Bacteria; phylum Bacteroidota; class Ignavibacteria; order Ignavibacteriales; family Ignavibacteriaceae; genus BA9. The sequence continues at coordinate 7,470 of JACSRR010000231.1, forward strand.
CAGTTATCGTCAAGTTGATTTTTAAGTTTGAGATAAAAGTTTTTTTCCGAGAGTATTTTATTGCCCGGGTCATATTCTGCGGGTATCATTCTCGCCATAATTTAACTTCCAAAAGTTGGGTAAAAAAATAATCTAAACAATACAATTTAACACCTGTACAAACTATTTCGAAAGTTTTGAAAGAATTGTAGCCCTAAGTAACTGAAAAAACTCGTAAAACCGGCTATTTTCTAATGTTTTATATTTCATAACAAGGCAGAAAAGAGAAAGTTCGCAAATATAATTTAAAATTAATTAATTATAATAATTCTTAAATTGGTAAAATAAATGAGTATCTTAATAACACAATTAATTCTATTAAATAAAACAAACATAGAGGTAACAAAATGGACTATAGAAAACACTCCACTTCATTTCTCACAATTTTAGTGATTGCTTTCATTACACACATAGTTGTGACTGCAATATGGGGTTTCATCTTCACGGACGCATTAGTTTTTGATTGGAAGTCAGCAATTCCACCTGCATTTATTCTTGCAATAGTGCTGAGTATCATAGATATTAGAAAGTAAAGCAACCGTTTAAAAATAGCGGAGAACCGGTATAAAAAGAAAAATTGTTGTTAAAAAGTTTGCGGATTTCCGGCACTTTTAAATTAATGTAAATATTGTGACTTTTACACCTCTAAATCTTTATATATCAGCCGCTAAATACGGGAATTATCTGCTGAATAAGGCGGATACTTTGCTTAAGTAGTTATTGTTAACTTATGAAAATAATTAGACTATTAACTTTCTTAATCAATATTCAGCAATAACCCGTAAACAATTGTCATTTTATCGACAAATCCCGCTCCCGGCTCTCAAATCAAATTGAAATAACCCTCTGTATATCTGAAATTTACCCGAATAAATTTGAATTTTTGGTATTTTTGAACTGAAAAATAAAACCTGTTTTAATTAGTCAAAGGAATTTAATGCGAATACTAATTGCAGAAGATGATGTTTCTTTAGCAAACTCGATAAAAAAGAATCTTTTAGACGAACAGATTTCCTGTGAAATTGCCAATTCGGGTGAACAAGCTTTAGAAATGATAAAACATAATAGTTATGACATTTTATTGTTGGATTGGAAGTTGCCCGGTATCTCCGGTTTGGAAGTGTGTCGTATTTTGAGAAATGATTCAAATCAAATTCCAATTATTTTATTAACTGCACTATCTGAGATTTCAAGTAAAATTGAAGCATTTAATTGCGGTGCCGATGATTATATTACAAAGCCTTTTGTTTTTTCGGAAGTTTTAGCTCGAATCAATGCAATCTATAGAAGAAATTCCCTCCTTCAAATTAGTTTTGGAAATATGAAGTTAAATATTCCTCACAGAAAACTTTTCATTAAAGATGTTGAAATTAAATTAACCGAAAAGGAGTTTGAACTACTTCACTATTTTGTTGTTAATAAGGGGAGAATTATTAGCAAAGAAGAGCTGTGCGAAAAAATATGGAAATATAATTTTATACCTCCAACAAATATTATTGAGTCAGCCGTTAAAAATTTGAGAAAAAAAATAGAACCGTACTGTGAAAAAAGTTTATTTAAGAATGTGTACGGAGAGGGGTATGTACTAATTGAAATTTAATAATTCGCTTTTCCTATCTAATTCTATAATTAAAACTACTCTGTTAAACATTTTAGTTATAGTCGGTTTTTATCTTTTGTTTAATATGTTTGCCGTTTACAAGCTTCTTGATCTTGCCGATAAAGAACTAGATAAAAAAATAAAACATGAAATTGAACATGTTGACGGGTTTGTTGACTATAAAAACGATTCGCTAATATTTCACACAATGATTGAATTTGAAGAACCCGATTTTCAAACAATAACAGATAATGCCTATTTTTTATCTATCTATGACAACAAAGGAAAGGTATTGTTTGAAAGTAAAAATATACGCTTACTGGACTCGTTTAATATTAAAAGGTTAAGTTTAAAAAATGATATTGAATTTGCTAACGAAGAGCATTCCGGAATTGATTTGAGAATTATTTATAAAAAAATGGATTCCGAAGACAATGTAATTATTAGATTAGGAACACCAAGGGCTTCAACAGTAAACTTAGCTCAAGAGTTTGAATCATTTATTTTATTAACTTCGCCGGTGGTTTTGATTTTAATTGTTTTATCGGCTTTATTTTTATCCAAAAAAGCATATTCAAATATTAATAGTATAATAGAACTTGCACATCAAATATCATCCAAAAATTTTGGTAAAAGAATTGAGTTTGACGCAAGTAAAACAGATATTTTAGGGAGATTAAGAGATACATTAAACAATCTATTTGAGCGTCTCGAAAACCAATTTAACCTGATTTCTGATTTCTCCAAAAATGCTTCTCATCAACTTATGACCCCGTTAACAGTATTAAAGAGTGAAATTGATTTCTTACTAAAAAAAGAAAGAAGCAAAGACGAATATGTTTCTACATTGTTAGTGTTGCAGGAGCAAACTGATAAAATGATTAGTATTACAAAAAGCCTTTTAATTATTGCACGGGAATCAGTTGAAACCGGCGAAAATAAAATCTCGTTCAGTTTAAATAAGTTAATAAATGAGACTATCAGGAAGCTATACGATAGCAGAGTTAAATTTGAGTTAAAAGGGGAAATCATTATAAGAGGGAATGCGGAACATTTTGCCTTAGTTATTCAAAATCTTTTAGATAACGCTATAAAATATTCGCCGGAGTCTGAAATAGTAGAGTTTAGTGCAGTTGAAACAAAAGAAATTGTTGAAATAAAAGTTAAAGACAGAGGATACGGCATTTTAGAGAATGAAAAGAATTTCGTATTTGACAAATTTTACAGAGGCTCAAACATAAAATCTAAAGAAGGATATGGATTAGGTTTAAGTTTGTCAAAATCGATAATTAAACAGATGAGTGGAAAAATATTTATAGAAGATACAACTTCAGAAGGCACAACTTTTATAATCAATTTGCCGTCAATAACCGATTTAAAATAAAAATGGGCTGTACACAGTGTGCACAACCCATTTGTGGAAAGAAGTAAAATTGTTTAGAAATTATAAGTCATTGTAAAAAAGCCTGCGTGAGCCGTATAAGAAGGAGCAGGGTAAAGACCCATATTTATTAATCTATTGCCCCATCTATTATCTCTTGAGGTATCACGAAGGAAGTTTTCACTACCAACTTGTTCAACCCAAGGACCTAAAGCACCATCAACCCAATCAACAATTGTATAACTACTATAGAGGTAATGAACTCCTAATTTCAAATTTGAAAATACGGTATATTCAAATCCGGCATTTAAGGTGTATTGATCGTACTTAATTGTTGGAGGATCATTAAAACCAAACTGGAATGTTTCCCAATCTCTGCCTAAATAAGCAGGGTCAGAACCATATCCGCTATAATCCATGTCAATAGTAGTTAATGAAATATTGAGGTCTGTTAAGAATCTAAACTTTCCGGGTATAAACTCATAACTGATTCCGGCACCAAAAGTATTTGATTTTTGTGTTGTTTCAGAATTAAATATTCTGTTAGGATCCGTCCATGGTCCTAATGCTGTAGGAGGTTGGTTACCCGGGTTACTCGGTTCTCTTCTCTGATTTTCGTTAAAATACATACCTTTATTGTTGGTTACAATTTTGTCAATATCGGCAAAGATGTTCACAGAAAAACTTTTTGAAGGTACATAAGAAGCGGTAAAGCTTATAGTTTGACCCTGTTCTTTTAACAATCCGAGCTGTTGACCCGGAGTTAAAGCAAACTCATCTGCAGGAGTAGGGAAAATTACGCCTGTGCCTTGAAGTGGTGCAACGGGAGTTACTTTAGAGTTATAATCAGCCGAGTAGTTATTGTAGTTCACAGAAAAGTCAAAATTTTCTGCGGGAACAATAACTGCTGAAACATTGATTACATTTTTAATCCTGTCTGATACATCATATTTGCGAAGATCAGGGTGATTAGCAAATAAGTATGCAGGATTATCCACTTCGTTTGCCCCTCTTGTAAATGTGTACCAGTAACCATTTTTGGTTACCTTATAATCATAACCGTCGCCTTTGCGTGAACCATAAAGATAACTTGCGGAAACTGTAACCATAGAAGCGGGTCTAAATCTAATCTTTCCTTCAACAATATCTTCTTTGGTGTTTGCTTCACGATAATCACGATTAATATCTTCATGTAAATACTTTACATTTAAGCTTGTACGCCAAAATGAGAAATAATAACCGGCATTTGCACCATAAGAAAGTTTATTGAAAGAATAAGCTAGATTTTTTCTGTAGTTTTTATAATCAACATCACCTGTTGTTCCTGCAACATCTTGTGTTACATAACGCCAATTGAGAATTGGGGTTTCATTCTTCAGGTCATAGTAGTTTACAAAGGGTCTTAAATTAAATTTAGCGAAAGGATTTATATAATACTCTGCACTGATTCTAAGCGTTTTGATAGACGCATTAGCTTTTGTGGTAGGAAGTTTACTAACATCATTCCATGATTTTCCGTCACCGTTTGCGTTTACATCACCGCTAAAAGAACTATAACTGTAGGGTAAAAGCTCCATATCCTGGTTCATAAAACCTAAAGATACCGCTGAGGTAAGTCGGCTCTCTAACGGGAGGTTTAAACCCCACAGCAATGAAATATTGTTAAAAGTGTTATCCGGAGCTAAAGACCTTTGACCAAACAAAGAAACATTTCTTGCAGTACCTGCAACAGCGGAAATATAGTCATCTGTTGAATGAGGTCTAAAGAATACATTTTGCCATCTGATGCCCGGTATTCTGTTTTGGAACATAGACAACAAGTATGTAAGTTTAGCTTGAAAGATATCTGAGTTGTACTCAACATCAGCTTGAATTTCTCTGGTTACATAGTCAACAGGTTCAGGCATCTGTAAATTTAAAGTTCTCGGGGGTCTATCACCGATAGGACCATAAGTAACTTTATTGCCGTTTCTTCTCTCATCGGTATAAGTTAAGTTAGCACTAAATTTTCCTATTCTCGGAAAATCTAATGTAATACCAAACAAATCTCTCTGAACGGCAAGAACGATATGATTTAAATTTGTTTTAACAAATTCTGCCAAAATAGCATCATTAATTGCCATTTGAGCATTTGTTGGAACTAAAGAAGGTGTTCCGGTTGCATCGTTGTTATCTCTTAGAATTGCGGCGGTTTGAGGTACTCTAAACCATCCGTTATCATAGTTATAAACGGTATATGCACCGTTACTTAAACGGCGAGGGTTTTTGGAATTGAATAGCGAGATATTCCAATTGTTTCCGTAGTCACTTAATTTTACTTCGATTGTTTGGTCATCCCTAAGCAAGTTAAGACCTTTGATATCCATAAACCATGATTTACTTTGACTGAGATTCAAATTAAGTTGCGGCATCATAAATCCGCTTCTCAAATCACTATATTTATTAAATTTTGCCGAGTTAACATCTAAAATTATATTACCGGCACCGAGTGTATGTTCACCCGAAACATTAATTTTTTCTTGTCCAATCAATAAACTACTGCTAAAGACAAAAATTAAACAAAATAGTATAAGTTGCAATTTTTTCATTTTGAGCTCCATTACCTTGTAAATTTAACGCCTGAGGGGTGATTGGAACCGTGAATTGTAGTATGACAGTTAACGCAACCGTCTCCGTACGGAGTACTAACCCTATTGTATCTGTATTCATTGATATGCCCGCCATATTGATGGCATGATATACAAAGGCTTGCGTTTTGAGTAACTAACATAGCTTTATTGTTTGAGCCGTGTGGGTCATGGCATGTTAGACAGTCTTCTCTAACAGGTGAGTGTTCCCAAATAAAAGGACCTCTTTTCTCTTGATGGCAAGAGTAACAAGTTTCATTTGTGGTTGCTTTTACTAACATCCCCGGAGCAGAAGAACCATGAACATTGTGGCATGAAGAGCAGTTAACTTTTCCTTCCATTATAGGATGACTTGACATTCTCATAGCTTTAGCTTTAACATCAGAGTGGCAAGTAGCGCATAAATCGAGTTCGCTTTCTTTAGATAATAAAGCCTTATCACTTTTCTTTTCCATTACAGAATGGCAAGAAATACAACCAACTTCAGAATTGTTGTGAAGGCTTCCTTTCCATGACATCATATCTCCCCCTTGATGACATTGCTGGCATATAAGAGAGTATTGTTCTTCAGTAAAAGAAAATTTATTATCAGGATCTTCTATATGGTAGCTTCTTGGACCGTGGCAAGACTCACAATTTGAGGCTTCCAAAGTATTTCCGGGGTTTTTTTCAAAAACCCTGCTGTGAATTGTGTGGCTGTATGATTCAGAATCGCCGTCATGACAAGTAACACATGTTTCTTTGTCCATAACGAATGTAGCGCCGCTAAAAGCGGGATTTAACTTAACCCAAAAGTTTTCATTCTGTGAATTGCTTTGACTTACTAAGAAAGCAATTGCTAGTATGAAAACTAAGTTGTAGAAAAGTAACTTGATTTTCATTCGTTTACCTTTTAAATATGTTTTTTGGTAACAAGTCTATTTATCCCGGATTAACTGTTACCGTTTGATGTTAATAAAATATTAGAAAGTAATGTAACTATATATTATCCAAGTAATAAAACATCAACTTTTAATAGATTCTCTCAATAGTGATTCTTTCCTTTTGATTTACTGAAATAAGTGCTATTTCTTTAAAAGTTAATCGATATTTATCACTCTATAATATTCTAATTTTTTAAAAGTTACATTTGAATTTAATTAAAGGGACATTTCTGTGCACTAAAACAATAATGAAATCTTTTTCATTATTTGTTTGACCGGAACTTTAAATCTTTTTTCTGTTGTTCAATAACCTTGATTCACCTGATTTTTCGGTGGCAATAATTTTCTTGTTTAAATTTCCTGTTTCGGTACTTTAGTTAAATTGCTAAGCTTTTAGTGTATAAACTGAAGATTTGTTTTTATAGCAGAAGAGA
>JACSRR010000275.1 GCA_014879635.1 Ignavibacteriaceae bacterium
AGATTTAATTGACAACAACATAGCAAGCGATTACAGTAAAATCAAGAAAATCTTTTACATTAATAACTCACCGGAGAATCAACAGAAGTTAAACGAAATAATTACCAATGAAGAAACAACAGCAGCAATTACTAAAAAATATAGTTTTGAGAGAGACTTTACCCCTGATGATTTTGTTTCTCTGTTATTCTATAACGGTATGTTAACAATAAAAGAAGCGGGTTTAAGCAGGATAACTTTTAGAATACCAAACTATGTAATAAAAGAAATTTATTGGAGTTTCTTTGCTTCATTAATAGAGCAAAATATCAGAATAAACTCGGATAAAGTATCAACAGCTGTAGAAAATTTAGCTATGAATAATAACATGCAGGGCTGGGTAGCCGAAATTGAAAACATACTAGACCTGCTAAGCAACCGTGATTATCAAAACTTTGATGAAAAGTATATAAAAATGCTATTTATTACTCTGGCTTCATTAACGCAACTTTATATAATAAAAAGTGAAGCAGAAGTTACCGGTGAATATCCCGATTTGATGTATTTGTTCAGAAAGCCAAACCGAGTAAAATATCAGTTTTTAATTGAACTAAAGTACTTAAAAAAGAGCGAGTCAAAAAAACTAGCCAAAACAATGGAAATAGCTAAAGAACAGGTAACCCGCTATCTACAAAAATCTGAAATAAGTGAATTAGAAAATCTAAAGGCTTATGCTGTGGTGTTTGTGGGCAAGAAGGCAAACTTTGTAGCAGTTGAGAGTAAAATTTAGTGGGTAGATGCGATCCCGACTGGGTCGGGAGTAAAGGGTAATCCCGAACTAATCCAGTTAACTTAAGAAAAATCAATTAATAAATACAATATCTGCCTGAACCCCATCACCAGATCCGGTCGGGATTGGTTCTTTGTTCAAAAAACTCTGTGGTCTGTGGGAGCTCTACATTTCATTTATTTAGTGGGTAGGAAAAAACAGTGAACAGAAAGCCCGACTAAATTTGGACAAGAAACTAAGTTGCAAGCCCGACCGGGACGCGAAGGGACTGTGTACTGCTCTTTTTATCCTTGAATCACCGCACTTTTTCTCACTTTGAGGAAATTGTTCTCTTCGTTCATTTTTTTGTCATTCCGGATAATAATATATACCCTTCTCACACATGAAAGAAATAATTTATTGATTGTTTAACTCTGTTTTTTTTGATAATTAGAGAATAAAAGTGTTAAATAGTGTATTAAAAATTTAAATCATTGGCAAATGTTTATTAATTTTCGCGATATCCCCGGACAACAAAACATATTTCTCGATTACTTGTATGAATTTGAGAGCGTAAAACCCTATTACATAAAGAATTTCAGAAAAACAGATTCTTACCCGGCACATTTTGAAGAAGTGCTTTCAAAGTACAAAACTGATAGAAATTCGGTAGCAAAAATTCTTAAAAATCAATATTTGAACAAAAGGATTTCCGCTAAAACGGCTTACAATCTAAAGATGATAAGCGACCCCTCAACTTTATTTGTTTTTACAGGGCAACAATTAGGAATTGCAACAGGTCCTCTCTACACTTTTTACAAAATTATAACAACAATTAAATTGGCTAATCATCTCTCATCAAAATATCCCGGATATAATTTTGTACCGGCTTTTTGGTTGGCGGGCGATGATCATGATTTTGAAGAAATACGATCTGTAACGCTACTCAACAACGATAATTCGCCCGTAATTGTAACTTACGGTGCAATTGAAGAAAGCGGAAATGTTGATACTGATTTAGGCAGTGTCGGCTTTTTAAAAATTGAAGATGAAATTGATCTATTTATCAGTAAAGTGAACAGCAGTTTAAGACCTACTGAATTTACCCCTGCAATTATTTCGCTTTTATACGAAAGTTATAAAAAAGGTAAAACTTTTGCCGATGCATTCAAAGATTTGCTCTTCAAGTTCTTTGATAAACATGGTTTAATCATTGTGAATCCTCAAGATAAAGAGTTAAAGTCGCTTCTAAAACCCGTATTTAAACACGAGTTAGAAAATTTCAGAACGCATGCAGAAAAATTAGTATCAAACAGCGCCGGACTTGAAGAGGTTTATCACGCTCAAGTAAAAATTAAGCCATTGAACCTGTTTTACCACTACGGTAAGGGTAGATATTCAGTTGAGCCGGTTGATCATAACGAATTTAGACTCAAACGAAAAAAAGTAAAGTTTACAAAAGAAGAGTTAAATCACTTAATAGAAACCGAACCGGAAAATTTTTCGGCAAATGTAGTTTTAAGACCTGTTTGTCAAGATTTCCTCTTCCCTTCTGCATTTTATGTAGCCGGTCCTGCCGAAGTAAGTTATTATGCACAAATTATCCCGCTTTTTAGTTATTTTCAATTACCTGTTCCGATGATTTTTCCGAGGGCGGGTGCTACAATACTCGAAAGAAATGTGAGTGTTTTGTCAGACAAATTCGGGCTGCAGATATCCGATTTTTTTGTTAGAAGAGATGATATTATTAAATTAGCTGCTTCAAGGCTTTCGGGTATAAATTTGGAAGAGATTTTTGAAAAAGCGGGGTTGGAATTAAGTGAAACTGTCGAATATTTAAAAACTGCACTTCAACATATAGATAAAACATTGTTAGATCCTTCTGATAAACTGAAATTAAGAGTTGTTTCAGGATTGGAGGAATTAAAAAAGAAAGCCGAACTTGCCCGCATTAAAAGAAACGAAAGTACTTTAAATCAGGTGAAAAAAGCACTAAATTTGATTTTACCAAACGGTAATTTACAAGAGAGGGAAATTAATATCATCTATTTTATGAACAAATATGGTATTGATTTTCATGAAAAACTCTTTGAAGAATTAGAAATTCTTGCGTTTGAGCATCAAATAATAAAAATATAACGAGGAGGAGATATGGATTTTCAGGCAAATCAACTTAGAGCTAAACTTGACGAAACAGTTCTAAAAGCAGTTTCGGAGGTGCGTAAAGAGATTTACGACAATACTATTATTCCCGTTGTACTTAATTGGTTTGAGAATGATTCCTCATTAAATGATTTAAATGCCAAAATAATTTCTGAGGTAAACGGTCGCTGGAATTTTATCAACAGCAAATTGAATGTAATTTTTTCGGAGTTTCTGGCATACAGCGGCGAAACTTTCAAGGTATCCAACAAAACCGGAACTGCTGACTTTGACACCAAAAAAATTCTAACTTCAATCTCAGAAAATATAACTCTTGCTTTGGGTGCTGCCGGAACTTCAATAATAGCTATGATTGCCGGCGGTAGCGGAACGGCATTAATTGCAACCGGTCCTATCGGTTTGATAATTGGCGCCGCAATCGGCATTTACGCATTTATCAAAGGAAAAGAAAAACTTAACGATGAAGTTAAAAAATTTATCGTTGATAAGAACCTTCCTCCGTTGGTTAAAAAGCTCGGTAAAAATAAAGTAATGACCGAACTTTACGCTTCTACTAATGCATTCGATAATGAAGTTTACAAAATATTGACGGAAACTCTTCGACCGGTTTACTCAATTATTGATAAAAAGATCTTAGACTCAAACGGTGACTAAAATAAATTTTCTCCTCTTTTTGCTGCTTTTTATTTTACCCGGCGTTGTTTTCGCACAAGAGAATAGTGACCCCGACTTAAATAAATATAAGTCGTACGGAACGGTTATCTTTCGTGAATTTGATAATTCTCCTTTCCCGCACGAGGGTAGAGCAAAAGGTTACCGCTACGGAAGAAGAAACTATCCCGCAAAAACACACTATAGTGACCCCAAAGCGTTTGTTTTTATCCCCGATTACTATAAACCCCTCCCCTTTGTTGATATAATTATCCATTTCCACGGTTGGAGAAACAGCGTTAAAGGTGCCCTCGAAGAATTTAAATTGGTTGAACAATTGCATAAAAGTAGAAAAAATGCAATTTTAATTGTGCCTCAGGGACCTAAATTTGCCCCCGATTCTTTTTACGGTAAATTGGAAGAAGACCACGGTTTTCAAAGATTTATTGATGAAATTTTGATTTATCTTGAAGAACTAAAGTTAGTTAATTCGCTTATTCCCGGTAGAATAATAATATCCGGACACTCGGGAGCCTACAGAGTTATTTCGCTAATATTAACAAAAGGCGGGTTAACAGGTCAGGTCAGAGAAGTTTATATTTTTGACGGTATGTACGGCAGATTAGAAGAGTTCACCGAGTGGATTGAGCAATATGACGGAAAATTTATAAACATATATGCCGAAAAATCAGGTACCAAAAAAGGCTCCGAAGAGCTCCTTAAAACTCTTGAAGAATCGGGTATTTCTTTTGTATATCGAAAAGATACCGAATTAACCGAAGAAGACCTTCTTGATTACAGCATTGTGATAGTTTATACTTCACTTTCTCACGAAGATGTAATTCACCGCACGGGATACTTCTTCCGATTTTTAACTTCCAGTTGCTTAGAGGAGTAGATATTTATGAAGGTTCTTCACCTCATAAATTCTGCGTCAAAAGGTGGAAGAGAACTCTATGTCAAAGATTTAATAATTTCTTCGCAAATTCATCATATTTCTAATTATTGTTACTGCCCTAAATATTCCGTAATCGAAAAAAGCCTTCAAAATTTGTCAATTCCCGTTATAGATACACGCAACCGTTCAAAAATTTCGCTATCCACACTATTTGAATTAAAAAAACTTATCCGCGATAATCAGATTGATATAGTGCATTCACACACAAGCAAGGATGTTTTTACCGGCTCATTGCTCAAATTTATGACTGGTGTACCGCATGTGTATTCTATTTATATGGGCGTTAGCAAAAAGAGGGACTTAATTCATGATTTTATTTACCGAAGAGTTGATCATCTTATTTCATCATCCGAATTTTCAGCCAAACAAGCTGCAGAATATGTTGCAGTTAAAAAAAATAAAATAAGTGTGATTAGATACGGTAGAAACTCAACAATCTATAAACCGGTAAACAGAAAACATAGCTCAACCGGGGAGCAACCTCGCAAAATTGTCGCCGGTATGATGAGTAGAATTGACCCCGGGAAAGGATTCGAAACTCTCTTTCAAGCAATTAAAATGATCCCCGTTGAGTTGCTTAAAAATTTTGAGTTTAGAATAATGGGCGAGCCGACATTAAAACCGGTATCAAAAAAAGGAAATCCGCAAAGCGAAGATGCTGCCTCACTTCTTTACCAAAATTTACTAAAATTGTCAAAGGAACCTCCTTACGATACTGTAATAAAGATATTCCCTTTTAACGATGATTTTACCGGTTTTCTGAGCGAATTAGATTTTTTTGTACACCCTGCACCTGATGAGATGTACGGGTTGGCTATTCTTGACGCAATGTATTCTAAATTACCTGTAATTGGTACAAATGCAGGCGGTACTCCGGAGCAAATCGGGGCAAATCAGCGTGGGATATTAATTACTCCGGGTAATTCTACAGAATTGGCTGCCGCTTTAACAACTTATATTCAAAATCCGCAAAAAGTGATGGCTGATGGTGAAGAAGCATATAATTGGGTGAGATTAGAGCATGATTTTAATGTTACAGTTCCCAAAATATTAGAAATCTATAAAAGTTTAGTTTAATCTACTAATAAAAAAGAATGGTCGTGTGGATTAAAAGAGCTGATTTTAATGCGTTTGTGGGAACATAGATAATGCTCTTAGACTTGGTGCCTTATTGAGATTAAAAAAAGTTGTTTGAATAATCAACAATTAGGGTATAACCTAAGATTTATTTGATTATATTAGGATATAGCCTAATTATTACCTAAATTAAACCGTTATTGAAAATATCTCCTCAAACATTGTATTTATTTTTCTTTCTTTATTCCTTAAATACCCTCAGAGCTTTAATTAAGTTTTTATACAAATATGTGGAAATGAAAAACTGTATTTTTCGGGAGATTCACACTTTAACTTTTTAAGTTATTGATATTCAACAGGTTAAATTTAAATGCATCCTAATTGGAACTGGAGGAGTACGATAAACTCCAAATAATAAACGAAAAAGTTTCAAGAATTCAACAGGTTCCCTTCTTCACCCTCTCAATGTTAAACCACGAGGTGACCAAATCCAAAAACCTCACACAATAGCCAAAGTATTTCCCCTTTCTGCAGTAAAAAGGGGTTAACTATTTAATTCTTTTATTAAAAATGTACCCGTAACACTATTAGGATTTTTAACGACATCTTCGGGAGTTCCTTCAGCAACAATATTTCCGCCTGCTTCACCGCCGCCGGGACCCATATCAATCAACCAATCGGCAGATTTAATCACATCCAAATTATGTTCAACAATTACTACCGTATTCCCTTTCTGTACCAATTTATTAAGTGCGTCGAGCAAAACCCTAACATCTTCAAAATGCAAGCCGGTAGTAGGTTCATCCAAAAGATAAATTGTTTTACCTGTTCCAATTTTGCTTAATTCAGTAGCTAATTTCACCCTCTGGGCTTCACCACCTGAAAGAGTTGTAGCCTGTTGACCCAATCTGATATAACCCAAACCAACATCGTGAATAGACTGAATCTTTCTTTTAATTCTCGGAAGGTCGGCAAAAAATTCTAAAGCTTCATCAACTGTCATATCCAATACATCGGAAATCGATTTTGTTTTGTATAGTACTTCTAATGTTTCTCTGTTGTACCTTTTACCGCGACAAACATCACATTTCACATAAACATCGGGAAGAAAATTCATTTCAATTTTCTTTACTCCGTCACCGTCACAATTTTCACACCTTCCTCCTGCAACATTAAAACTGAACCTGCCAACTGCGTAGCCTCTCATTTTGGCTTCGGGTAATTGAGTGAATAAATCACGGATGAAAGTGAACAAACCGGTATAAGTGGCGGGGTTTGAACGCGGAGTTCTTCCAATCGGAGATTGGTCAATTTCAATAACTTTATCGATATTTTCAAGTCCCTCAATACTTTTATGCGGAAGAGGAACCGTTTTAGGGTCATAAAAATGTTTGAATAACCGTTTAACCAAAGTTTCGTTGATTAACGATGACTTTCCCGAACCGCTCACTCCTGATATTACCGTTAAAGTACCCAATGGGATGTGTAAATCAACATTTTTGAGATTATTCCCCTTAGCACCCGTAATGCTGAGTGTTTTTCCGTTTCCCTTTCTCCTTTCGGAAGTTATATAAATATTCTTCTTGCCTGAGAGATAGTCAATTGTTAAAGAATTATACCCGTTTAAATTTTTAAGAAGCGATTCAGTTTCACCAAAAGCGCAGATTTCGCCTCCGTTTTCACCCGCAGCAGGACCCAAGTCAATCAGGTAATCTGAATTTTCAATTGTCTCTTTATCATGTTCTACTACAATAATTGTATTATTTAAATCACGCAACATTTTTAGAGAATTAATCAATTTGAGATTATCTCTTTGATGCAATCCGATACTCGGTTCGTCTAATACATATAGAACACCCGAAAGTTGGGCACCTATTTGAGTAGCTAATCTAATTCTTTGAGCTTCACCGCCTGAAAGTGACCGTGCAGCGCGTGAAAGAGTTAAATAATCAAGTCCCACATTCAGAAGGAAATCTAACCTTGTCTTAATTTCATGTAAAATTGGAGCTGCTACTATTCCCTGATTTCCTGTTATAACAACTTCATCGAAAAATTCTTTTGCCTTATCAATTGAAAGATTGCTTAAATCGCTTATGTTTAATCCGTTAAAAGTAACTGCAAGCGATTCCTTTTTAATTCTACCACCGCCGCATTCGGGACATTTTACGGTGTTAGTGAATGTTGAAACCCAATCTCTAATTTTATTTGAGGTGGTTGTGCTGTTTAGATTCTTTAAATACGCCTTTATCCCGTTAAACTTTTGCATATATGTAACGGGTTTACTATCGCCGTAGCTGTATGTGAATTTTATTTTTTCTTCACTGCCGTTAATAATTAAATCTAAAATTTCGGCTGGTAATTTTTCAACAGGAGTATTAAAATCGAAATTGTAGGTTTTGGCAACAGCCTCTAAATGACTGTAAATCCATACGCTTCTTGGTTTCCCGAGAGGCAGAATCCCCTCTTCGGCAATTGTTTTTGTTCTATCCGGAATCATTAAATTAACATCAAAATCAGAAATTTCACCCAATCCGTCGCAATTACTACAAATCCCGTACATCGAATTAAACGAAAACGAATTAGGTGCTAATTCTTGATAACTTATTCCGCATTCCAAACACGCTAAATTCCGGGAGAAATAATGGTCTTCGGTTTCATCGAAAATAATAACCGACCCTTCACCATGATTTAAAGCTACTTCAATAGAGTTTTCTAACCTGCTTGCTGCGTTATCCGAAATCGTAATTTTATCAACAACAATTTCGATATTGTGAAGTTTGTACCTTCCTGTTTGATAACCCTGAACTAATTCAACAATTTGACCGTCAACTCTTGCTTTTAGGAATCCGGAATCGAGCATTTCTTCAAACAACTCACGGTAATGACCTTTTCTGCCTCTGATAACAGGAGCCAAAACAGTAATTTTTTTGCCCGGGAAATTCTTCTTTACAAACTCGATTATTTGACTTGTAGATTGTTTTACAACAGGTTTACCACAATTGTGGCATTTTACGACTCCTAATCTGGCGTATAAAAGACGAAGATAATCATAAATTTCTGTCACAGTGCCAACAGTTGACCTTGGGTTACCGCTTGTTGATTTTTGCTCAATCGAAATAGCCGGCGAAAGCCCCTCAATTAAATCAACATCAGGTTTTTCTAACATATCTAAAAATTGGCGGGCGTAGGCTGAAAGACATTCTATATACCGCCTCTGTCCTTCTGCATAAATGGTGTCAAATGCTAAAGAAGATTTACCCGACCCGGAAAGCCCGGTAATAACGGTGAGTTTGTTTCTTGGGATTTCAACATCAATATTTTTTAGATTGTGCTCTCTTGCACCGCGAACAATTATTTTATCTTGGTAGTTATGATTCGTAATTTATATTCCTAAAATTAAAAAAGCTTACAAATTTAAGTAACAAATATTACAGCAGGAAAGTTTTTTTGAAATAAAATTTGATTTGAATTTTATTTATTCGGTTTATAGGATATGTAGGTGGCAAAAGATAATTTAACCGAAAAAGTAGAAGAGTGCGGGAGTGCGGGAGTGCGAGGTTAAAAAATGTTCTTAGTGCTTAGTGCTTAGTTCTTGGTTTCTAATCCCGACTCCTTCGGGACTCCGGTCGGATTACGACAGTTATATGGCTTTCTGAGCTTTGTCGAAGAATGCCATATTCTTTAGGGGGAAATTATGCACGCCTCCGGCGGGCTTTCTGTTCGCTGTCAGCGTAGCGAACTACCCACTAACTTTATTAACCGCAGAGCACGCAGAGAGCACAGAGAGGAATGTTCAGAGTGCGGAGTGCGAGGTTAAAAAATGTTCTTAGTGCTTAGTGCTTTGTTCTTGGTTTCTAGTCCCGACTCCGTCGAGCTTCCTGTTCACTGTCAGCGAAGCGATCTGTCAACTGCGTTTCGCATCTACCCACTAAATTTGCCAACAGCGTTTCGCTTTAATTTTAATAAAAATTCAACTTAACTTTTAATATTTTCAAAACTTTTAATATTTTAATGTACGGTTATTTAAAAATAATTTTTTAGACCGTTTACAACCTGAAATAAAATTTCAGAGCCTCAAAGGCCTCTAAGAGACCCGCCAAAAAAAGATTAATCAATCAAATTGATTAACCAAAACCTCGTATTAACTAAATCCTAAAAAAATAAGGATTCAGTGATGAAAAAAAGCCTTCTATTTATTATTCTGCTTTGCAGTTCCATGTTAGTTTTTGCTTCGGTACCTACCGGAATAAAAATTATAAAGAACGGCAACGGATATACAATACAATTTAATCTCCCGGATTACATGATTAACAATACCACTGCTAACGAAAGAAGTTTTAGCACCGTTAGTGTAGATGACTATGGCGTAACCTCCGAAACCGGTTTTCCTGCACTACCTCAAATATCTTTTAACTTGTTAATTAGCAACAATGAAAATAAACCGGAATATTCCGTTCAAAATTTCAAAGTTAGTGATTTAAGAATTGAAAATCATGTTTACCCTTTTCAAGCACCATATAGGAGAGATTTACCCTTGAATAAACGCCCGTTTAATTACAACGAGGCTTTTTATAATTCGGAAGGAAATCCTGGTTCGCCCATTATAAAAATTTCGGAGCCTTTTATAATAAGCGGACTAAAAGGAGTAACGGTAACTATTTATCCGTTTAACTACCTTCCAAAAGAAAAAATTCTTAAAGTTGTTAATGAGGCAAGTTTTGAGATTAAACTAAACAATTTACCCCCAAACTCAAGCTCTCATTCAGAAACTTATTCCGAGTTTTTGAATAAATTTTTTATTAACTATAGTAATTTATCGCCAAGAACCATAAAAAATTATTTGATTATCTCGGCACCTGAATATACGAGTGGCTTAACTACCTTCGTAAACCATAAAACAGCAATGGGATTTAATGTGAATATTTTTAGTACTTCCGAAACCGGTACAACAACTACTTCAATTAAAACCTTTATTCAAAACAGATACAATAACCCAGCAACAAAACCGGAATTCGTTCTGCTTGTTGGTGATGTAGATAAAATTCCTGCGTGGACCGGAGCCGGTGAAGGTGCCCCGAAAACTGATTTGAATTATGCATTATTGGAAGGAAGCGACTATTATGCCGATCTTTTTATCGGAAGATTCTCAATTTCGAATGCAAACGAACTCTCAAACATTATTGGCAAATCTATCTATATGGAAAATAATGTTGCAACACTTCCAAAAAATAATGTATTTATGTCGTCAGTTGATAATTGGTCGATAACGGAAGGCACTCATAACACTGTAATTAACAGTTATTTTCAACCCGCAGGATATGAGAATCAAAAATTATACAGCCATACTTATAATGCAACTACGGCTCAATTAATTGCTGCTTTAAATGCTAACAAAATATTTTCGATATATTCCGGTCACGGTTCAGAATATTCATGGGCTGATGGTCCGGTTTTGAGTCAAACGCAAGTTAGAGGATTAACAAATACGGTTTTCCCTTATGTTTATTCTTTTGCGTGTGTTACGGGCTCATATCATTTAGCAGAATGTTTTGGCGAAACATGGATAAGAACGGCAACCGGCGGATCCTCTTTTTATGGTTCTTCGGTAAATTCATATTGGGATGAAGATGATATACTTGAAAAGAAGCTCTTTTATGCAATGTTTGTTGATAATCTCACAAAAGTAACACCAATGTTTGACATGGGGAAATATTTGACCGTTATGCACTTTGGCGGTTCTGTTACACCGGGATCAACAATGTTGAGATATATCGAAATGTACAATCTATTGGGTGATCCTTCACTTGAAACAAAAAGAATGTTAACCCCTGATCCTACTCCGCCCGATCCCGTAATTGATTTGTTGGCAGGTAACGCAACTTCAAATTCTATTACTTTAACCTGGACAGCCCCTTATGATTCTACATTCGGCGGTATTCAAGGATATGATATTAGATACAGCACTTTGCCGATTGTAACAAACGAAGATTTTAACAGTGCAACACAAGTACTTTTTGCAGGGCAATCTGATACGGCAGGCACACCTAAATCATTCTGTGTTGCAGGTTTAACAGTTAACACACTATACTATTTTGCTATAAAGGCAATGGATTTATGGTCAAATAAATCGCCGATGTCAAATGTTGTATATTACTCAACTTTGGCTTCACCAATGATTTCGGTAAATCCCGGATATATTCACCATGTATTAACAAACCAAGTTGAAATTGTTGATACCGTTAATATTTATAACGCGGCTCCAAATCAATCAACATTGGATTACAATGTCGAATTTCTAAACAATGTATTCCCGACCGGAGCAGTAACGGCAACCGTGATACCTGTCAAAAAAGCTGAAGCTGAAGGAGAAAATAAAGATAACCCTAAAATTAATTTCGGACAAGCTATTCTCGGTGCGGGTGGTCCTGATGAATTCGGATATTCATGGGTAGATAGTGACGACCCTCAAGGTCCCGCTTATGTCTGGGAAGATATTTCAACATCCGGAACTCTCGTTTCAACTTGGATACCTACGGGTTCTCTTTCTTCAACAGATGAAGGTTATGCCGGACCGTTTAATCTCGGTTTCAATTTTAAATTTTACGGACAAGTAAAAACACAGATTTATGTATCAACAAACGGCTTTTTAACTTTTACACCCGTTACAGGTAATGCTTATACAAATGCATCGATACCGGATGTTGCCATTCCGAATGATATAATTTCACCGTTTTGGGATGATTTAGATGCAAAAGCTCCCGGTACTGTTCATTATAAACAAGACGGTAACCGTTTCATTGTGCAGTTTAAAAACTATCAAAGATATAGCGGTACGGCAAGTTACACTTGGCAAGTTGTGATTCATTCGGGTGGAAAAATTCTATACTATTTTAACAATATGACCGGTACGCTAAACTCAGCTACAACGGGAATTGAGAATAGCACAGGAAATATTGGCTTGCAGGTAGCATATAATGCGGTCTATATCAAAAACAATTTAGCCGTTAAATTAGCTGCAGAACCTGAGTGGATGATTACAAACAGTCCGCTTAACGGAACATTATATCAAGGTAACTCGGCAAAGGTTATAATTAGAATCAGAACGGAAGATTTCCAACTCGGAAATTATTCGATGGATATGAAAATAACGAGTAACTGCGGGTTAAATCCTGTTGTAAACATCCCCATTACAATGACACTTTCTGTTATCCCGGTCGAATTAGTTTCATTCACCGCCGAAGTTTCCGGAAACGAAGCCGTTTTAAACTGGAAAACAGCTTCCGAAGTTAATAACTCCGGTTTCTCAATCGAAAGAAAAAAATTAAATAGCGATTTGTGGGAAACTGCAGGTTTTGTTGAAGGAAAGGGTAACTCACAAGAACTAACTTTCTATCAATTTGTTGACGGAAATCTAAAGCCAGGGAAATACTCTTACAGATTAAAACAAATTGATTTTGACGGAACTTATAAATTAAGTCATTCAACAGAAATTGATTTGGGAGTCCCCGAAATGTTCTCAATTTCTCAAAACTACCCTAACCCGGTGAGAAGTGATGATGCTACTTTAATTTCTTATACAGTTCCGGCTAAAGAAAGTCAAAACTTACCTAATGTTAATATCACCGTTTTTGACCTTCTCGGAAATGAAATAAAAACTTTAGTGAACTATGAGCATGAACCGGGTTCATATAATTTGAAAGTTAATTTTAATAATTTGCCGAGTGGTGTTTATTTCTACAAAATGAACTCAGGTAAATTTACCGCTATAAAGAAATTTATTGTAGTAAAATAAACTTCATATTTATTGATTTCATTTTAGCCCGCTTTTTACAGCGGGCTTTTTATTTTGCTCCCCAATAATCAGATGAACATTAATAACCGGCTTCCGGAACTTTGTTAAAACTAATCTTGTCAACTTAAGAAAATTCACTTGAAGGTTTATTTATGAGTTAATAAAAGTATATTGTAGATGGAAAATCTCTATCCATAAAATCATATCTTGTCCCGGTAAAAGAAAAAAATAGTTGACAAATTTAGTAGGTAGTTCGCTGACGCTTGCAGTGGATAGTGGGTAGAATTAGTGGGTTGTGGATAGTGGATAGAAAAAAGAAGTAAAGGGTGAAGGGTGAAGGGGAAAGGGTAAAGAGTGAAGAGTGAAGAGTAAAGAGTAAAGAGTAAAGAGTGAAGGGTAGAAAAACGCATTTGACGAATTTTAGTGGGTTGTGGATAGTTGGTAGAAAAATCCATTTTTGACGCCGGAGGTGTCACATATTTGTAGTAAAAAAGGAAATCAGATTTGTTCGACCCCGGAGGCGGTCGCATGTTAATAAAGATTTTAACCACCGAGCACACAGAGGGGAAAAGTTAAAAACGCGTTTCAATTTTTGACGCCGGAGGTGTCACATATTTGTAGTAAAAAAAGGAAATTCAGATTTGTTCGACCCCGGAGGCGGTCGCAGGTTAATTCATCCAAAATGATTTGAGTCTTAAAAATAATTTGTTACCCGGTCATTTCAACATCATTCAATTTCTACCGGATTGGGACAAGAATAAGGGGTAACCCCGACAAGAATCGGGAGTGAAGCCAAATTGATAATATTATTACGATTTTGCTTTTATAAATAAAAAATATTTATTAATATTAAGGTATGATGTAAATTAATAATGCCACGGTAAAACCTATAGGAATAAATAACTTCAAAGTTTTAACTATGAAAACATTAACACTACAAATATTACTGATACTACTACTAAGCATAAACCTTGAGGCTCAAACCACAAGATATGTGAGTAAAACGAGTACACCTTTACCTCCGTACACAAGTTGGCAGACTGCGTCAAGAACAATA
>JACSRR010000276.1 GCA_014879635.1 Ignavibacteriaceae bacterium
AAAGTTGAAGCAAAACCAAACTCTGTTTACAGAATAGCTTCTATCTCAAAAGCTATTACGGGGGTTGCGGTTCTAAAATTAGTTGAAGATAAAAAATTAGACCTCGATTCTGATATCAGAAATTACCTCCCCTCTTATCCGAAAAAACCTTATTCGTTCTCGTTAAGACAAATTTTGAACCATACTTCGGGGCTCCGTTCATACAGAGACGGTGAATTTAACAGCACAATCAGATTTAACACTACAGCTGATGTTGTACGCTATTTAGCTGCAGATTCATTAGAATATATACCCGGTACAAAATACCTCTACTCTACGCTTGCATATAATTTAATTGCCGCAATTATTGAAAATGTTAGCGGTAAAAGTTTTATGGACTACATGCGAAGCGAAATTTTTGAGCCTGCAGGAATGGTTTCAACTTATGCTGATTATTCTGATGAAATCATTATTGACCGTGTGAAAGGTTATGTTAGATATGACGACAGGAAAATCAAAAATGCCCCTTTTGCAGACCTTACAATCAAATTTCCCGGCGGTGGATTTTTGTCTTCGGTTGAAGATCTGCTCAATTTCGGAATAGCTCTTTTTAACGGTAAAATAATTTCTCAAAACTCGTTAAACTTACTGTTAGAAACTCAAAAGTTAAACAACGGAAATACTGTACAATACGGATTGGGATTTGCAATTTATAAGGATAGAGACGGTAAAAATTATTACGGTCATTTAGGCGGAAGTACCGGTTTTAGGTCCAACTTCCTCATTTTTCCGGAAAGTAAAATTACCGTTGCGTATTTAATTAACCTGCAAGACGGGTTTTTAATACATCCTTGGGATACATTCAAAAGAATTTATCTAAGGCAATATGTGGAACCTATAAAATATTCTTTTCAAGATACTTTGTTCGTAAAAGCATTGAATGATGGATTTGAGGCTGCAAAAACACTATTTTTGAATGTAAAAGGAGGGATGTACCGCAACTTGTACGATTTTAACCCTTCAGTGTTGGATAATACCGGTAGATTTTTAATTGCCAGAAATAAATTAAACTTAGCCATTAAAACTTACCAATTAGCTGTCAGTGAAACCAATGAATCTCTCAATTCATTAAAAGGATTAGCCCAATCTTATTATTTAGACGGCAATAACGGGCTTTCTCTCAAAGTTTTTCGAAAAATCGGGAAAAAATATCCTGAAGATAAATACTCACGCGATATGATCCGCAAAATTCTTACTTTCTAATTTTCTAATAAATATTTTTCCTAAGTTTTTCACTTTATTCCTTCCCAAACTTTATATTAATATTAGAGATTAATTTATTTGAAAATTGGGTTCACAGCAGTGAATAATATTTTCAATAGTGACTTAAAATAATCACACCCAAATTATGTATTTCCAAGACTGAACTTTAATTAACTAGAGTTGGTTTGTTTTCTTATGAAAGGAATTAGATTTACAGAATATACCCCTGAAATTACTGATAATGCAAGTTTTAACGATTTACTGAAAATTTTTCTTCAGTTACTAACCTTAACTTCGGGTGATGTTTCAGAAGCATTAAATTGGATGAATGAACTTGATAGAAGATATAATTTAACATCCGAAAGTTATGGAATGGGAAATTTTATAGAAGATCTTAAAAGCAACAATTACATCGAAGAAAACCCTGAAAATCTGAGATTAACGCCTACTTCAAAAACAGCCCAATCAATCCGGAAACAATCTCTCGAAGAAATTTTTGGGAAACTTAAAAAGAGCGGTGCCGGTAACCATAAAACTTCTTTTACGGGTTCAGGTGATGAACTAACTTCTGAAAAAAGGGACTACCAATTTGGCGATTCATTAGACCAAGTTGATTTGTCCGGGTCAATCAGAAACGCCCAAATTAATCATGGGATTGATGAATTTAATTTAACAGAGGGCGATTTAGAAATTAGAGAGAAGGAATTTAAATCAATTACTTCAACTGTTTTGATGATTGATATTTCGCACTCAATGATTTTATACGGCGAAGATAGAATTACTCCTGCAAAAAAAGTTGCAATGGCTTTGGCTGAATTAATAACTACTTCTTATCCTAAAGACACTCTTGACATTGTTGTTTTTGGTAATGATGCTTGGCCAATTGAAATTAAAGATCTCCCCTACCTGCAAGTTGGTCCTTATCATACTAATACTGTTGCCGGGCTGGTTCTAGCAATGGATATTCTTAGAAGAAGGAAAACACACAATAAACAAATATTTATGATAACTGACGGTAAACCCACTTGCCTTAAAGAAGGAATTAAATATTACAAAAATAGCTTCGGGCTTGATAGAAAAATTATTAATAAAACACTAGACCAAGCCGCTATTGCACGCAGAAGAAACATAACAATTACAACATTTATGATTGCTCAAGACCCCTATCTTCAACGCTTTGTGAGAGAGTTTACCGAAGTGAATATGGGCAGGGCTTTTTACAGTTCACTGCAAGGTTTGGGTGAATTTGTTTTCGAAGATTTTGTCAAAAATAGAAAAAAAAGAGTTAGATAAGGATTTTGACTTTATGAACTTAACAGATATTTCTACATTAGGAGAACTTAAAAAAGCAAAATATATTCCTAAATCGATTAAAAATGAGTTGAGGGAAAATTTACTGCTTTCAATAAAAAACAATTCAAACCCCTTTGATGGCATATACGGATATGATGATTCTGTTATACCTGATATAAAAAGAGCCTTACTTTCAAGGCACAATATCATTTTGTTGGGTTTGAGAGGGCAGGCAAAAACAAGAATTGTACGACTTTTAGTCAATTTGCTTGATGAATATATCCCCATTATTTCCGGTAGTGAAATAAATGACGACCCGTTTCATCCTGTTTCTTATTTCGGAAAAGATATTGTGAAAAAAATGGGCGATAACACTCCCGTCTCTTGGTTACACAGAGATGAGCGTTATGCAGAAAAATTAGCTACACCTGATGTTTCCGTTGCAGATTTGATTGGTGATATAGATCCTATTAAAGCAGCAAATCTTAAACTTCCTTACTCTGATGAGAGAGTGATTCATTTTGGTTTAATTCCTCATTCGCACAGGTCAATTTTTGTAATTAACGAATTACCTGATTTGCAAGCAAGAATTCAAGTAGCTTTATTCAACATATTACAAGAAGAAGATATTCAGATTCGCGGCTTTAAAATGAAACTTCCGTTAGATATACAATTTATATTTACCGCAAATCCTGAAGATTATACAAACCGGGGTTCAATTGTTACTCCGCTGAAAGACAGGATCGATTCTCAGATATTGACTCATTATCCAAAATCTCTTGATATCTCAAAGCAAATTACAAAACAAGAAGCCAAACTTTTAGAAATCCAAAAAGCTATTGTTTCAATAAATCCTCTTTTAGAAGATTTAGTTGAAATTATTGCCGTTGAAGCCAGAAAAAGCGAATATATTGACGAAAAAAGTGGCGTTTCCGCAAGGCTTACAATCTCCGCTTATGAAAATTTGGTGAGCTCTGCCGAATTAAGATTAAACATTACCGGTGAGAAAAGTGCTGAGGGAAGAGTAACAGATTTGTACAGTCTTATTCCGTCAATAACAGGTAAAATTGAGTTAGTTTACGAAGGTGAACAAGAAGGTCCGGCTAAAGTTGCCCAAATTCTTATCAGCAAAGCTATCAGATCTAAATTTTTAGACTTATTCCCAAATCCTGAAAGTGGTAAAAAAACCGGAAACAGCGGAAAAGAAGTTTACAAGGAAATCATGAATTGGTTTGGGAAAGGC
Source organism: Ignavibacteriaceae bacterium (assembly GCA_014879635.1). Classification (GTDB taxonomy): domain Bacteria; phylum Bacteroidota; class Ignavibacteria; order Ignavibacteriales; family Ignavibacteriaceae; genus BA9. The sequence goes on from JACSRR010000276.1 coordinate 3,779, forward strand.
AATAAAATAGATTTAATGCTTAATATGACGGCAAAGGAGTACAAGTCAACACTTTCTGAAGTCCCGGGATTAGATACATTGGTCATGAAATATATAAAACCCGTAGATGAAAACACCAAATATTTATATATGGAGTTTGTACTTCACGGTTTAGCTGAATTTTCAATTCTGAGCAAATTTAAGATTGGAGAACAAGTAGGATTTAAAGATCTTTTAAGTACGATGTTCTCAATTACATCCGAATTAGAGAGCGACGATGAAAATAACGATGAATACAGGTAAAATTATTTTCTAATTTTAAGAACAATAAAACGGTTTTCTCTTCCTTTCATAAATTCGCTAACAGAATCTGTGATTTCGCTTGGCTCTTTTTCATCAGCTTTGATTGAAGTAACCTCGGATCTTTTCTTCTCTAAAAATGATGCGAAACCTGATTTAGCTTTTTCATCACGAGAAGTTATCTGAGTTTTTTGTTGTTCGCTTCTTTTTGTTCCAACTACTTCAAACCTTGATTTTGCTTGTTGTTGCGAGTCTGATACGGTGTTTTGATTAGATGGCGGTCTTAATCTTTCTGTCGTTTTGCTGCCTGGTCTTGAAAGAACAATCGGAGTAAAACGGTCAGGGTCATAATTGGAATCTTCTTCAAACATTCCTGTTGTTTTTCTTTCAAAAGGCAGTGTTATAAAAGTTTTAGCCGAGTCACGGTTCTCATCTGAAGCAGGTTTTGCTGGCGTTCTCTGAAACGAGATATCTGCAGAAGTTAAAGTTTTGAATTTCTCTTTTGCTGTAGCTTTAGGCGGCGGTGCTAAAGGTGGAGGTGAATCTTGAAGTGAATTTGTAGCCGTATCTAAAACTTTTTCAAAATCGATATCATCAAAAGCAAAAATAATTTCGGCAAAAGCCCGGTCATTTTGGTACTGAACTTCATTAGCTTCCAGATCAAAGCAATAAGATTCTTGATATTCAATAGTTCCGTCATCAATCAAAACAGATTTTAAACCCACCTGTTGCACTCTGAACCTTAAATCAGGGTCTTGGCTTAAAAATCCGTTATCTTCTAACTCTCTAATTGCAAAAATCGGGTCAAAAAATATTACTTCTTCAACCCCTGAAATCACAACCGGAATACCAAACTTAACATAGTTAGTATCAAAATGTTCCAAATTAGTCAGCAAGCGGTAAGCAACAACCGATTTTAATTTAAATTCATTAATGTAACGGCATACATCGTTATAATGAATTTTAATCGGATTTTTAACTCCGCTATTTTTTCTTAATATCCGGAAGTTATCGGCTAAATCAAATCTATTTTCCGAGTAGATAAAAATATCTGAATAATCACCTGCTAAAGTTTCTAATATCATTTTTTGTCTCTTATTGACCTGCCCAAAATATTCTTTTTAATTCAAAAGAATTAGTCATTAAATCATTTTTCGGTAAAATTCTGACGGTATAACCAAATAAGCCGCTTTGAACACATTTGATTGAACCTTCGTAAATAAAATAATCAACTCCGCCTGAGCTTTTACCGCCCGAAAGTTTCATATTTTCTACTAAATTATTATCTAAATTTGCTCTTTCTTCTGAAGGACCATAATATAATTGTACTTCAACATCATCGGGAGTGAGTTTCCCTAAAGAAATTTCTGCAATCACCTTATAATCTTGATTCACATAAACATTATCGCCATTAGCAAACGATTTTGCGCTAATTACCTTAATTTTATCCCAATTATCTGTTAGATTTTTTTTCCAAGCAGAAAGTTCTTTTGTTTTTTGCAAATCGTTAGCCATTAGTATCATTTTCTTTTCCCAAGAAGGAATATAATACTTTTGGACATACTCTTTAACCATACGGGCAGTGTTAAATCTCGGTGTTAAATCCATCATAGAATTTTTCATCATTTTTATCCACTTACGAGGTAAATTATCTTCACCTCTGTCGTAAAATAATGGAAGTATATCGTTTTCAAGAATATTATATAATTCTCTTGATTCAACCTCATTTTGATACTCTAAATCAACATATTCTTCTCTATTGCCAATTTTCCAGCCAACTTCAGGGGAGTATGCTTCATCCCACCAACCGTCTAGAACAGAGAAATTAAGACCACCGTTTGCAATAACTTTCATTCCTGAAGTACCGGAAGCCTCTTGAGGTCTTCTCGGATTATTTAGCCAAATATCGCAACCTTCAACCAAATATCTTGCAACATTCATATCATAATTTTCTAAGAAAGCAATTCTTTTTTTGAAATTATCTGATTTGGCATTCTGAACAATTTCTTGAATAAATTTTTTGCCTGCTTCATCTTGCGGGTGTGCTTTACCTGCAAAAATAAATTGGACATTTTGATTAGTATTTTCTATAATTTGCTGAATTCTTTCAATATCTCTGAATAATAAATTTGCTCTTTTATAAGTAGCAAATCTTCTAGCAAAACCGATAGTAAGTGTATTAGGATTAAGAACCTCTCTTAGAGATTCAATTTCTCTAGAACTTGCACCTCTTGCTACGGCTTGTTCTATCAATCTTTTACGGGTAAAGGCAACCAACCTTTCACGGCGCCTTTCATGAGTTCTCCATAATTCTTCATCGGGAATTTTATCAATTCTTTTCCATACATCAGCATTAGAAGCATCTTCAACCCATGATTCACCAAGGTATCTAAGCAACAATTCTTCCATTTCGGGCGCAAGGTGCGATTTTATATGAATACCGTTAGTAACATGACCTATAGGAATTTCATTTAAAGGAATGCCTTTAAAACCCGATGCCCACATTTTTCTTGATACATCACCATGTAATTTAGAAACTCCGTTAATATTGCTTGCGGTATTCATTGCAAGGTGAGCCATATTAAAATTGGTGATTTTTGTTTGACCTAATGCACCAAGTTTGTAAAACTCTTCGGGTGTGAGTTTAAGTTCTTGCCTGTAATAAGTGCCGAAATATTTTTCCATTAACTCCAAAGAAAAAACATCTATTCCTGCCGGAACGGGGGTATGAGTAGTAAACACATTAGAGTGAACACCAATTTCTTTTGCCTGATAAAAGTTTAACCCAAAATCATTCATTAGCCCTTTAATTCTTTCTAACGAGAGAAAAGCCGAGTGGCCTTCGTTCATGTGACAAACACCGGGATTGATACCGAGTGCGTGAGTTGCTTTTATGCCCCCTTTTCCGAGAATTATTTCTTGACGAACCCTGTTCTCAGAGTTTCCGCCATACAATCTTTCGGTTATTTGCCTGTTTTCGGGAGTATTTTCGGGCAAGTTGGTATCAAGCAAGTATAATTTTATTCTGCCTATTAATAAAAGCCAAATCTGAAAATATACTTTAGAATCGGGGAAATCAACCGATAAAACTAAGGGTGATTTATCTTTATTTGTAACTAATTCCATCGGGAGATTTTCAAAATCGCTAATCTCGTATCTTTCTTGCTGCCAGCCGTCTGAATTTAAGTACTGTTGAAAATATCCGTCTTTAAACGCTACTCCAATTGCAGTAAGCGGAATTCCTAAATCACTTGCTGATTTAAGATGATCGCCGGCTAATACGCCTAAACCACCGGAATAGGTTTGTAAACATTCTGTAATACCGTATTCAAAAGAAAAATAAACTACATTAAAATTCTTTAGATCTTTATAATTTTTGCTAAACCATGTAGGTGAAGATAGATAGTTTTTAAGATTAGTTGAGCATCTTTTAAAATGCGATAAAAACCCGTCATCTTTAGAGGCAGCTTCAAGCTTTTCTTGACTTACTCTGCCAAGCATTGCAACAGGGTTATGTTTTGTATCTTCCCATAAATCTCTATCTAATCTTCTAAATAACGATTGTATGTCTGAATTCCATGACCAATATAAATTATATGCTAATTCTCTTAATCCTTCTAACTTTGCAGGTAATGAAGGCATCACCTGATATGTCTCTAAAAAATTCAACTCTTAAGATTCTCCAATGTGTTTATTCAAATAATCCAATTTTAAATATAGGCATTTTTTGGTAATTATTAAAGTAGAAGAGCATTTTCGTTACTCATTTTTGAGGAAGTATTGCTTCAATTATTCAATAAATCGAATTTAATGCACTATCTGAAACAACAGTAGAAAAAAAAAGCGTTCCCAAGAGAACGCTTTTTTTTAATTATTTTGAAAAGAAAAATTATTTCATCAATACCATTTTTTGGATTTTTGAAAATTCGGTATTATCAACACCATTAGCTTTCATTTCATAGAAATAAATACCACTCGGAACCGAGTTTCCGGTTGCATCGGTTGAGTTCCAAGTAATAGTGTATGTACCTGAATTGTTAAAACCTGAATATATAGTTCTCACAATTTCACCTAAAACATTGTAAATATTTATGGTGATATCAGCAGGAACAGGTACTGAAAATTCGATAGTTGTTACCGGGTTAAACGGATTCGGATAATTTTGCGAAACCGAATAAGCTGAAGGAACAACAGAATTGTCTTTAACGCCTGTAGGGTCAATCAATGGATTAAATCCTAATGATGTTAAACCGACTACTCCGGTAGCAGCTACTAAAGTTCCTGCACCGTTAGTTGTGCTAAGTGTATATAACTCTGAAACTTGAGATGCGTTTCCTTTCAATGCATAAAGTGTACCGTCTGAGGTAAACTCTAAATCATTAATTAAGAAAGTAGTGAACCCTGCAGTACCTACATTTGTAGTATCGCCGGTTGCTGCATTAATTTTAAAGAGAATATCTTTTCCGCTGCCAATAGCTTTATACAATGAGGCATACAATTCATTTGTGATTGGGTCAAAAGCAATACTCTGAATTAAAGCAGGTGAAGTTGCTACTTGAGTGAATGTTTTACTTTCTAAATCAACAGTGTAAATTCCGCCTGAACGGGTTGCCATGTACAAAACGCCTGATGTATCAAACGAAATTGAAGCAGCATCAGTAATATCGGTTAATGGCATATATGTGTGAGCATTACCCGAACCGCCGGCATTGATTCTAACAATTGATGCCGGATTTGGACCGGTTAAGCCAATTAATTCACCGTTAGATACATTAGTAACTACACTAAGAATATTGTTAAAGCCGGTTGGTCCTACTGTAGTACCGCTACCGGAAGCTGTGTTTACAGTAGCTAAATTTCCGCTGTTTGTAACTCCTGATGAAGCGTACATGGTGTTGAATGAAGCAGGGGTTATAACATAACCTAAAGTTTTAACTTCTACTCCTCTAAATCCGCCGTCATTTGAGCTAACAAATAATGTATCAACTAAATTACCTGTCACTCCCGGTGTTGCACGCATCTGAACAGTTATAGATTCACCGCCCGGTAAATTGAACGGATAGGTCAAGTTTGTAATCAATTGAAAGTTGTTTGAAACAAAATTCATGTTATTGATTATAAGCGGTTGGTTTCCGTAACTGATGAGCTCAAATTCAAGAGGTGCGCTTTGAGTACCTACTTCGATATCATTAAAATTCAAAGAGGAAATCAATGAAACTGCTCTCGGACCGTCATAAGGAGCAACTCTAAAGATACCACCCCAAGTATTCCATGTATTTACTGCAGAAACCCATTTGTTAAAGATAACAAAATCTTCGTTGTTTCTTGGGTCAAGCCAAATTCCGGAATAATCGCCCCAACGATTCCTTGTTCCACTGAAAGTTTTGACATAATTTGCAAGTCCCTTCTTTAATTCTAAACTGGGGGAGAATACATTCTCGGCGGCTTTTTTACTTGCGTAGAAAGCACCTACATACTCTTCATCAGCAGAACGGGAATAAGAGATACCCACATTACCGTGTCTATCAACTGCTAAAGAGGGGAAGAAGTACCAGGCACCAACACTTCCGAAAATAATCTCTTCTTCTTTGACCATATTTGTTGTGTTAATACGGACATATTGAAGAGCTGAATAACCAAAGTTTTGTGGGTTTGCAATTGAGTGAATAATATAAAGTCTATTGTCTTTATAGATTGGCTCAATCTGCATTTGTGCGCCGTTTGTAGAAATCAAGGGCGTTCCGCCTCCTAATTGGTTTGCATTTGGCGGTGGAGAATAAGAACCAATTCCAACAATTTGACCTGTTAATACAGGGTTATCTAACGGATTATCAATCCAATATATTGCAACAAAGTTTGCAGAACCGTTTGGAGTATGAACTAAATAAAATCTTCCGTTGGTAGTTGTACCATATTTTAACATTGGTTTAATATGGAAAACATTTGAAGCAGAGGATACACCGGGCGGATATTTTATATTCCAAATGTCAGACCATCTAACTGCACCGGGTGTAGTTCTGTATAGATCGGCTTTATTTACGATTCTAATTTTTGCATATTGAAATGAACTTGGAGCAAATGCAAATTGATTACCAACAATGTATATTGCATTTTCATCTATACCTACACCTTGAAAATCAACCCAACCGCCACTTGGGGTTGTACCGTTTACATTTGAAGGTAGTACATAGTTGATCCATTGGCCAAGAGGAATTGAATCTAAAGATACGGAGATAAGAAAATTTCCGCGTTGTAATGCATCATTTTGGTCTAACCAAACCATTACCCACCGCTTTGCTTCGTGATCATAAGTAACTTTAGGGTCAAAAGCACCGGGGCTGTTAATGGTTGAACTATACCATGCGTCAGCATTAATCCTTTTTAAAAGATTTCCGTTCATATCAAAGATACCGAAATCTGAATTAATGGTTGCAACTATATAGCCTGCACCTACGGCAACATAAGGGTCAGCAGGTATTGAATTTGTCTGGGTTAAACCCGCAAAACTTTTTAATAACAAGTTTGGAGCAGGATTATTATCTGCTGAATAATAAGGATCTGCTTGATAGAACTGCGAAGCATCAATTTCAGCCAAGTTTTCAGCTCTTACATTTAGTAAGCCGACATCAATTTTATTTCTTATGATATCGCCCATAGGTGAGCCGAATGATGGGGCACTTGTGAAATTGTTAGTACTGACTATAACTCCGCCGGTAACCGCTCCTTCAGCAGGTCCGCTGTACGATTGGCCATATCCGGTTACGCTTAATAACAGTACTACGGCAAAAAGTACACAGAATCTTTTGAACATTTTTCCTCCGTTTTTAAGTTTGGTTTTATTTAGCAATATATACAAATTTTTTGAATAATTTTATATAAATCGTTTAGTACAAAAAAAAATCCGGGTCTCCCCGGATTATTTTTTTAGATAAAACTATTTTGAAGCGTTATAAAGTTTCAAAAGAGAAACAGTATTTTCTAAATCTCTTTGAACATAGGTAGAAAAATCAATTTTTTTGGTTCCTGAAGGGTATTTAATCAAATTAATTTTTGATTCTGCGCCCAGAAAGACGCCGCTATTTGAGGCATCAAATTCTTCGGAGAAATCAGAAATATTTACATAAACAGGTGTACAATTACAATCTTTTTCAAATAAGATACCGGCATCCATCGCATTTGCAAAAGTAAAGGTTACTTCACCCCATAATTGTCCGTTTTTTTCATATAGTTTTTTGCCTGTTACGGTAAAATTAGGATTATCACCTTCAAAACGGTCACCGTTTATATAACCATCCATTAATTCGGCAAAATCTGTTATTGAAACATCTTTTTCTTCATCTTTTGTAGAAACTATGTTCTCATAAACAATTTTTCCTGAGCCCGAACCGTCAGCGTTAAGAGTGTATTCGTAGTGTTTTTTTTCAACGGTTAAGCAACCGGTTAAAAAGATGGAAACAAAAAACAGTACGCTTAATTTTAGAATTAGAGATTTTGTCATTTTTTCTCCTGAATGAAATTAGTTTGGTTGATTATTTGCTTTTTAAATATAATGAAGTTTAACGATAAAAATAGTGCTTTGTTCCCCTTTTATCCTGTCTTCAATTCGTTTTATTCAGAAATTATTAATATTTCAAGTCTAAAACGGTGAGTCATAGAAAATCAGGGGTATCAATTCATCCAATTTTATTGAACAATTGACGAAACAACACTATATCTTTTCTAAAATTATCAAAAAATGGTCTGAAATACGGGTGTAGATTTTTGAACTAAGATATTTTTTCTCGAAGTTATAAAATGAGTAAAATTTCCTTTCGTCATGCTGGAGCCGGCTATTTAAATATGAAGGAGGAATTATCACTCCAACCGGTTTTATCAACTTTGTTGTAAATGCATCCGAAAAAATTTGTGAAACTTCTTTGGGAGAAAAATAATGAACCGGAACCTCATCAACCCCTATTGTAGCTGTTTCGCCTTTTTTAATTCTCTTAAGTGCTGATTGAAAATTAAATTTTAAAAAGAAGTGAAGAGATTCTGTTAAACAAAAATCACTCATCATTACAAAAATTAGAATGCTCCCCTTTTTTAGTTTTGAAGTTAAATTTTTTGATAACTCTATAAATTCTTGTTTCGATATACAATTTAACCCCCCGAAATTTGAAAAAACAATATCAAATTCGCTCAAATCATTCTCTGCTACAAAATCTACTAAGTTTCCGCTAATTAAGTTTACTTTCTCCTCTTGGTTGTACATTCTGATTTTAGCGTTTGCCAATTCTATCATCACGGGAGATATATCAATTCCGGTAACTCTATTTCCCGCTCTGGCAAGTCTTACGGCATCTTCCCCGGTACCGCAATTAAGTTCAAGGATTTGCCTTTTTTGAGTTATGTACTCAATTATACTATCATATACCAATTCTCTTTGAAATTTTCCGCTTAGAGTAAAAGTAAAATTATCGTCGTAATTTTTGGCTATTTTATCGAAAGTATTTTTAAAGTTTTCTTCACTCATTACAATTCTTTTAAATTTAGGATAATAGATTTAATAAATATACTAAAAAATGAAGCTGATTTGAGGATGAATTTTTTATTTCAAACAATCTAATCATTAAATCTATCATTTAATTTTTCACCGGTCAAGTTAAAATCTTGTTTAATAAGAATACTTCAAAAATTTAATTCACAAGTAATTTTAGAAAATTAACAGAACTTAAATGAGTATAAATAAACAAAAAACCAATGTAATGAGGCTACTTGAATCACAAGGAAAAGATTTTTGCTCTCACTTTTACGAAGTTAACGAGGAAGAATTGGATGCAGTTTCTGTTGCAAAAAAAATTAGTGCTGACCCTGATACTGTTTTTAAAACATTAGTACTTAGAACAGATGAAAATAAGATTATTGTTTGTGTAATTCCCGGTCCGTATGAATTAGAACTTAAAAAAACAGCGAAAGTGGCAAATTGTAAAAATGTTGCTCCCGTAAAAGTGAAAGAATTATTAGATCTCACGGGATATATTAGAGGTGGTTGCTCTCCCTTAGGTATGAAGAAAAAATATCCCGTTTTTATTGATGAAACGGCATTATTGTTTGATAAAATTTATTTTAGTGCCGGAGTTAGGGGAATTCAAATTGGTTTACCCCCTACAGAACTTGCAGAATTATCAGAAGCAACAATCTCAGATTTAATCTAATAAAAAAGGCAGTCTTTCTCAACTGCCTTCCAAAACCAAATATCATTTTAACGAAAATTATTCGGCATACTTTAGCCAATTAATAATTTCTTTCAAACCGGGCATTTTTCCGTAAGAAAGAATACCGATTCTAAAAATCTTAGCCGATATTTTTACCATTACTAATACCGATAAAAACATCAGAGGTATTGCTATTAGATGCTCCCACCATAACGCACTACCTAAATTAATTCTTACCATCATAAACGGAGTAGTAGTTAAAGGGAAATATGAAAGCACCTTTACTATCATCATATCGGGATTCTGAATTAGGGGTACAAGTATTACAACCGGGAAGATTAATAACATACTCATATAACCGGTTATCTGTTGAGCTTCTTGTTCAGTACTAACAATGGAGCCAATACCCACAAAAATTGCTACATATAAAAAGAATCCGGATATAAAATAAGTTAAAATCAACAGTAGATTTTCAATACTGATTATATAAACTGCTGCCCCACCAGCAGCGGCAATTCCTAATAATGACCAAACTGCCAATTGTGTTAATACTAATAAAGTGAGACCTATAATTTTGCCGAGCATCAGTTCCGAAGATTTACAAGACGAAACAATAATTTCAATAAGTCTGTTTGATTTTTCTTCAAGAAGACTTCTAATCAGCGTGCCACCCATTGTCATTAACACAAAAAAGAGAACAATAATCCCGATAAATGAAGAGAAGAATTGCTTTCCAAAATCCATTTCTTCTTCCTGCCCCGCAATTGTAACCTTAACATTATTCATGGATACGCCCTTCATAATGGACTTTGCCACAGAATCAGGAATACCTGCACTAACGGCTATCTGTTGCCTTCTGATTTCGTTAAATGCGCTTTCTAACCGGTTTAGATTCTTAAAATTACCGAAACCTGTACTTCTATATTCAAAAATATTTGCCGTATCATTTTTCGAAATTAAAAGATACCCTTCTAATTTTTTATCAAGAACCTCTTTGTTTGAATATTTTTTTTTTT
>JACSRR010000341.1 GCA_014879635.1 Ignavibacteriaceae bacterium
CATTTAAAATTTTATTTATTATTAATTAAAAATGTAGAAATAATACAATTTCCGTAAACTAAACCGGGAGTCCGAAATGCTCGGTCCACTACTTCAGCCTGAAATAAGCGAGCTTTTTCAGAAACGCAACTTCACTCCTATTAAGGAACTAATTGAAGACTGGACACCCGCAGACATTGCTGACTTAATCACCTCTCTTCCTGAAACCGATCAAGCAATTCTTTTTAGAATTTTACCAAAAAATTTAGAAACCGATACTTTTGAATATCTCGAATTTGATGTGCAAAGTAGTCTGTTGAAGGCTATGGCAAGCGAAGAAGTTTCCGAAATTCTTAACGATATGTCACCCGATGATAGAACTGCACTTCTTGAAGAGCTACCTGCCAATATTACAATTCAGATGTTAAACCTTCTTTCGCCAAAAGAGCGGGCAATTGCAAATAAACTGCTGGGTTACCCCGAAAATTCAATCGGAAGGCTCATGACTCCTGATTATATTGCTGTGCATGAAGATTGGTCGGTTAAAGAAGTACTTGATTTTATTCGTGAACACGGGAGGGATTCGGAAACTCTAAACATTATTTATGTGCTTAACGAAGATGGTGTTTTAGTTGACGATATTAAAATAAGGGAATTTTTGTTAAGCCCTCTTCACAAAAAAGTTTTCGATTTAATGGATGATAATTTTGTTTTTCTTAGCGCCTACGATGACCAAGAAAAAGCAGTCGAATCTTTTAAACGGTATGATAGAATTGCCTTGCCTGTTGTTGACTCAGGCGGTGCGTTAATAGGTATTGTTACGGTAGATGATGTTTTTGATGTTGCGGAAGAAGAAGCTACCGAAGATATTCAAAAACTTGGTGCCGTTGAAGCTCTTGATGAACCTTACAACACTATCTCTCTATCTCAAATGATTAAAAAAAGGGCACCTTGGCTCAGCGTACTTTTCCTCGGTGAAACTTTAACTTCTTCGGCAATAGGGTTGTTTGAAGAAGAACTTGCGCGCGCAATTGTGCTTACGCTTTTTATTCCGCTTATAATTTCGAGCGGGGGTAATAGCGGTTCTCAAGCAGCTACTCTTGTTATTAGAGCGTTATCGCTTGGTGAAATAAAAATAACAGATTGGACAAAAATCTTTAAAAGAGAGTTTTTTACCGGTTTGGCATTAGGTAGTATTTTAGGTTTGTTAGGATTTCTAAAAATTACAATTACGCAGGCAGTGAGCGGTTTTTACGGTGAATACTGGCTACTAATTGCTTTAACTGTTGGTTTTGCTCTTCTCGGAATTGTACTTTGGGGCACTTTTATAGGATCGATGCTCCCTATTTTCCTTCAAAGACTTAAATTTGACCCCGCTACTTCTTCGGCTCCTTTTGTTGCCACATTTGTTGATGTTACGGGGATAATTCTTTATTTTTCGATAGCAGTTTTATTGCTCAGAGGCACTTTACTTTAATTTAAGGAGAAATTATGATAATTGACAAACTTTCCAATTCATCTATTTATGAATCAGTTAATCCGTTACTAAAAAAAGGTTTCGAATTTTTAAGCAGAAAAGATTTAGCATCTCTTGAACCCGGTAAATACGAAATTGACGGCGATAAAGTTTTCGCTATTGTTGCTCATTACGATACAAAAGATTATGTAGAAGGAAAATGGGAATCACACAGAAAATATCTTGATATTCAATTTATGGTTGAGGGCATCGAGTTTTTCGGATATAATCACATTTCAAATTTGACCCTAAAAACTGAGTACAGTGATGAAAACGATATTATTTTTTATGACGGGCACGGCTCTATGATTCCCTTTTCAAAAGATGATTTTATCGTTGTTTTTCCGGAAGATGCGCACTATCCCTCATTAAAAATGCCTGGTAGTTCTAATGTGATAAAAATTATTGTTAAAGTTGCAGTAAATAAGGAAAATTAATGCCGGTTGCCATGCGCTTTGGCGGAGTGGTCATTCTTGCCGTTATTATTCTGATTCCTTTTTATTTCCCGGTTAATAAACATTCCGGAAGTCTTTCTGTTAATGCAAATTCAATCTACTCAAAATTTGAAAGGGCTAAATCAAATTATTACTCGGGGAATTTCTCCAAAGAGGAATATTTATACACTCTGAATAAGTTAGTAATTCGTGAAAAGATTTTAATTGAGAATGCAGACAAACCGGGAATGAACGAAATTATGAATATTAGAGAGAGTTTCGGTTATTCAAAAGCCCGGTCGCCGGTTGAATTAGAAATTAGCCGGTTTAGAATTAATACTTAATTTCGGAATTATTATGAAATACATTGCAGTTTTCCTCCTCTTTTTTTCAAATTTATTTTCGCAGTCTAAAATGGATATTATCGATAACCTCATTTACCAAGGTGAGTTTTCTCAGGCTAAAAACATAATTTTCGAAGAAATTTCTTCCAATAGTAACAATTTTAATTATGTTTACGACCTTAACTTTAAACTTGACCTGATGAAAAGAATACTTATCGACTTTAACCGTACCAAAGCCGATGTTATTTCCTATTTTCAGAAGTATTACCCTAATGTTGATGACAGTTTTTTGGAAAAGCTGGAATCTGAAAAAAAGTTGGAAATGAAAGTTATAGACGGTCAAAAGAGATATTTCCGGAATGCTGCCCGTAATGTTTTCAGAAAAGATAAAGAAATGAACGCTCATAGAATTTCTATTGACGGTAAAGATGAAAGAGTGTTAGATAGTTTTCTTCTTCAGATTACTAGCGATATTATTAAAGAAGCCGAAAAAACAGGTAAGAACTATGTTCTCCCTAAAAAATTAAGAGTTAATTACACTCTTTCAGTTAAGCCTGACGCGGTTGAAGAGGGTGAAATTATCAGATGTTGGTTGCCTTATCCTAAAGAGAATCAGCTAAGGCAGAAGAATGTTAAATTATTAAATGTTAACTCCGCAAATTATATTGTGGCGCCGGATAGTTATGACCAAAGAACACTCTATATTGAAAAAAAAGCGATTAAGGGAGAACCTACGGTCTTTAAATATTCTTTCTCTTATGATGCATTTGCAGAGTACAATTTTATTGATTTCGAAAAAGAATATTCGCTTCCTAAAGATTCTGATGTGTTTAAAGAATACACGCAAGAAGTTGCTCCTCACATTGTTTTTACACCCGGAATTAAAGAATTATCGAGTAAAATAATAGGTAGTGAAACCTCACTAATCAAAAAAGTGAAACTAATTTACGAGTGGATAAACTATAATATACCTTGGGCAAGTGCTATAGAGTATTCAACTATTCCGGCTATCTCTTCTTATTGCCTCACAAATATGCACGGTGATTGCGGAATTCAAACGCTCCTTTTTATCACACTCTGCCGGTATAACGGAATTCCGGCAAGGTGGCAAAGCGGTTGGATGTTGCACCCGGTTGAGGTTAATCTGCACGATTGGAGTGAAATTTATTTTGAAGAAACCGGTTGGATTCCCGTTGATCAATCTTTTAAACTTTTAGACTCTCCTGATCAAAAAATTAGATATTTTTTTGTCGGTAACACTGATCAATTCCATTTTATTGTTAACACAAATTACTCGCAACCGCTCTTTCCTGCAAAGATTTACCCCAGAAGCGAAACGGTTGATTTTCAAAGAGGCGAAGTTGAATACCGCGGCGGTAATCTTTATTTTGACAAATGGACATATAATTTAGAACTCATCGAAGAATAATGGGGAGTTTTTGATGTAATAGCCTTTTGTTTAGGGTGCGATGTTGAAAACGAGAGTTTTTGCTCTTAATGCTGTCAACATAAAATAAATCATGTGCTGACTTTATTAGGTGTCAGTAAAACAAATTGTTGTGGATGATTTTTATCCCTTCATAATAACAAAACAAACGCTGTTACTCAGTCTTCGAGGCTCAAATTTGACACCGTTGGCGTCAAAAGTAATTCGTGCTTATATTTTACAATTTTCACCCACAAAAATTAACAACCAAATAGAAAGCATAGTTTAGTTTTATTTGATAGTCACAAATCTATTTACGAAATCACAATTTGTTTTGATTCCTACCTCGGGCGAGATTGAAATATTGTAATTCGTGCTTATGTTTTACAATTTTTAACCACAAAAAAAAAGCTGTAAAAAAGTTTACCTATTTAGATAAATCAAATTTACAGCCCTAAAAAAATGAAATGAATACTTATGCGGTTACTTCAACATCCACTTTTTGTATCCAATTATGTCTGTCGGGAATAGTACCTCTTTGAATTCCTGAAAGTTCATCAAAAAGTTTGGTAGCTAATTCGCCGGGTTGATTGTCTTTCGTAAGTTTAAGAATATTATCTCTAAACTTAATTTCGCCAACCGATGAAATCACGGCTGCCGTTCCTGTTCCAAATACTTCAAGAACTTCTCCTTTTTCGTATCTGCTTACTAATTCATCAACCGAAATTAACCTTTCGACCAAATTATAACCCATATCTTTTAACAATTGGATAGTTGATAGTCTTGTAATTCCGTGAAGAATTCCGCCGGTTAGAGCAGGGGTAGCAACTTCATCGTTAAATCTTATAAAAATATTCATTGTGCCGACTTCTTCAATGTATTTTAATTCAACGGCATCAAGCCACAGACATTGAGTATAACCCATTTTTCTTGCAATTTCAGCACCCAGCAAGCTTGAGGCGTAATTAGCGGCAGTTTTACACTCGCCTAATCCTTTTCTTACTGCTCTTACATAATCTTCTTGAATCATAATTTTAATAGGCTTGAATCCTTCAGGATAATAAGCGCCAACGGGAGAGAGCAAAATAATAAATTTGTAAGCAGTAGAAGGTTTAACACCTAAAAGAGAGTCGGTTCCAATCATAAAAGGACGAACATAAAGAGAATCGAGGTAATTTTTTGGCACCCAATCTTTTTCTATTGCAACTAATTCTTTTAACGCTTCAACAGCAAATGCAATATCAACTTCAGGCATACATAATCTTTTAGCCGACTTATTAAGTCTTTCCATATTTTTTTCGGGGCGGAAAAGCTGAATTTCTCCGTTTGGCGTATAGTAAGCTTTTAATCCTTCAAATATTGTCTGGCCGTAGTGCATAAATGTAGTAGCATGATGAAATTCGAGCTTGTCCAAACGGGTTATAATGGCATTATGCCATCCTTTTTCAGGGGTATAATCCATTTCGAAAACATGATCGGTAAAGTGATTACCAAATCCTAAGTTTTCTTTCAGAACTACCGGTTCTGTACGGTCTATTAAATTATACTTTATATTTGACATACAACCTGCCCTTTTTTTAAGTTATTAATTCAGGTTCTTAGAGTTACAATTTACAAAATCCCAGCGATTTATTAAAGTTAAATTTTTCTCACTTGTTAAAATATTTGGGTATTAATGATTTACCGGTACCATATTTATATTGTCAAGCTTTCAATTCATTAACTGATAAGTTGTTTTTACTTCAGAAGAGGTGAATAAACTCAATTAACACTTTTTCAAATAGATTTCGGAATAATGAATTAATTAAAGATACTACAAACTTTAGGGTTGTTGAGGTAGCTGTATGTTTGACTCTCTTCAAGCATTAAAATTTAGTGGATTATAGATAGATTATAGAGAGTAGAAAAATTATTCCCGGTCTTCTGGTAAAATACGATAAGTTAATTTATTTCCGCCTCCCGACCGGGTCGGGGATCAAACTTTCCACTCTGCGTTCTCTGCGGTTAAATTATTTTTGCACCTGATAAATCCAATAAGCCATTCACTTTTAACGCAGCAGGCTGTCAGTGCAACTAACTTATAACTGTTTTTTCTATCAATAAACTACTTAATCTAATGCCTGTAGAAAACTAAAATTACCTTTGCCACAACAATCATGTTTCCAACTCCCACTAAACCTCCCTATTCATTCAACCTTCCACTTGCAGATAAACTGTAATTTGCCACCGCCGGTTGAATATACTAATGCTGCATCAGGCTTGTTTAATTCAACGCTACCGGTATATACATTATTGCCCGAACTTTTGAGCGGAGTGTAATTATCTCCTGTTAAAATTCCGACTTCTTTAACATTTTTTACCTGCACTTCAAATTTTTGTAGCCCTCTCTTAAGCGGACCGCTTACCGGCATTTTTAAAAATGTTTCTTTTGCGTTAAATTCACCATAAATTTCCGGGAAAACCAGAGATGTTCCTTTTGATGCGTTAAACGAAAGCTCTAAAGTGCCTCCGTAACTTCCCGTCTCGGGCTCTCTTTTAGCATACAATCTCATAATAAAATCTCCCTTACCCGGAAATAGAATATCTATTTTAATCATTTCTCCCGATTTTTGAGCAAGTACTCTTCCGGGAATCTCCTTTCCTTTAGAGTCGAACAGATTTGCCATAATTTTAATGTTTGCCGGTGCTTTTAATTCGAACGAATAAGATTCACCCGTACTTTGCAGCTTCTTTAGCGGAGTTACAAATTTGAAACCAAGATCAAAGAACCCCGAATACACAAAAGGTAAATTCATAAACTCAGCCCAAGAGAGAGTTCTACTTAAAAATTGATACTTTGAATCTTCGGGATAGTGAGTGTAAATAAATAATTCAGGCTGAAGAAACAAATAACCTTCCGAATACCGTTTTATGAATTTTCTTCCTTCTAAATAACCGCTGTTCCAAGTAACATCAAACAATTCCCATTTTGTGTCAATTTTTACCGCGTTCCAAGCGTGATTAGAAGAAAATTTTTCATTTTGTTTGAAAGGATCGTACCCGTAACCTTTACCGAAACCGGTAATTTTTACACACTCAAAGCCTGCCATGCTTAATAATTCTAAAGCTACATTAGAGTAACCCTCGCAAACAGATAATCCTGTTTTGATTACATCATTTGCTATGTTTGCAGAAGAAGAGCCTGAAAAATACGCATTTGCATCGTAACCTATATTAATGGCTATCCAATCGTGAATAGCTTTTACTTTTTCACGGTTTGATGTTAATCCTTTTACAAGTGCGGTTACTAGATCTTTTTTGTACTTACCCGGGTCCTTCTTTAGGTTTGAAGTTAAAGATGACGAAATATTTACTGCATTGGGGTGTGGCGTGTTTTGTGGTAACATAATTGTTGAAAACAAAATCAGTGATAAAAGAAATATTTTCATTCCTTCTCCAAAAGGCTTTTAATATTTACAAACTCAATTTATTGGTAATTAAATTTAATTAGATTTTCAAGAACTTAAAATCTTTTACTAATTTTTAACTTAAATTTATTGCCCCTTTGATATAAATGTTTTTAATATTTTACTAAATTGCTCATTCAATTAGCCTAATTACTTATTTAAGTAATAAAAACCAATCACAAATTATTTAAGGAGATACAATGAAATCACATGAAGTTGATTATGAAATTTTTGGAGATGACCTTCAATTAGTTGAAGTTGAATTAGATCCGGGCGAAACCGTTATTGCAGAGGCGGGCGCAATGTGCTACATGGATAGCGGTATTACTTTTGAGGCTAAAATGGGTGACGGTACCGAAGCCGGAGGTTTCTTTTCCAAACTCGGTGGTGCTGCTAAAAGAGTTCTCTCGGGCGAATCAGTTTTTATCACTCACTTTACACATTCAGGACAAGGCAGCGGCAAAAAGAGAGTTGCTTTTTCAGCTCCCTATCCCGGAAAAATTATAGCTGTTGATTTAGATACTTTTGGCGGTACTTTGTATTGCCAAAGCAGTTCATTTCTTGCTGCAGCTAAAGGTACTCAAATATCAATTGCTCTCACAAAAAAATTGGGTGCAGGTTTCTTTGGCGGTACAGGATTTATCCTTCAAAAATTGATTGGTGACGGTATGGTGTTTATTCATGCAGGCGGTACAATTATTAAAAAAGAACTTAACCACGAAACTTTGATTGTTGATACGGGGTCTTTAGTTGCTTTCACCGAAGGTATTAATTATGATATTCAAGCTGCCGGCGGTATAAAATCGATGTTCTTGGGCGGTGAGGGATTTTTCTTAACTACCCTTTCAGGTACGGGAACTGTTTACATCCAAAGCCTTCCATTTAGCCGTTTAGTTGGTGAAATTATCAGCAGAGTTCCTAAGCCATCCTCAAATAGTTAAAAACTTTTTGGATTAGTAGAATAATTGAATAACTCCTGATATTTTCTTAAATCAATTATTTAAACGAAAAAAGCCCGTCATTTCTGACGGGCTTTTTAATTAGGGTTCTATATTAAAGTTTATTTCTGGAGTAACATCTTCTTAACTTCAACGAATGAACCTGCCTGCAATCTGTAGAAATATACACCGCTTGCAAGAGTTTTAGCGTCGAATGTGAATTTGTAATTTCCGGCGTTTAATTCACCGTCAACCATTAATCTAACTTCTTCACCTAAGATATTGTAAACTGCCAATCTGACAACTTCATTTCTCGGTAAAGCAAATTCGATAACCGTTGAAGGATTAAACGGATTCGGATAATTCTGTGAAAGACTGAATTCAACAGGTAAAGTACTGTTTTCTTTAGTGCTTAAAACAGCATCTGTAGAAAGAATAGTACCGTTATCGGTTCCTGCAAACACTTTGTTTACTTGATTGCTTACAAACAAGGTTGATACATTTGTTCCAACCAAGCCGAAATCTGACCATTGTGCCGTAGGATTATCAAATAATACATTGAGTTTATAAACACCGCCGTTCCATGCACTTGCGTAAACATTGTTATCCAAATCTGAACCGATTGAATAAATGAACTGTGCAGGTAAACCGCTGTTTATTTTGTTAAATGTATTTCCGTTATCTGTACTTCTTAATACACCGTAACCATAAGTAGCTGCGTAAACTGTGTTATCCGGAGATACTGTCATAGCCCAGATATATCTTACTAAAGTACTAGTATTAACCCAGTTAGTTGAATTGTTTGATAATTTATAGATACCTGAACCGAAAGTACCCGCAAATATATCACCGTTAGAATTTTTAGCTAATGCGTGAACTGCCTCGTTAGAAACCATTCCGTCGCTTGTATGAGTCCAGCTTGCACCGTTATCATCTGAACGGAAGACACCAAAGCCCCATGTACCGGCATAAAGTGAACCGTTACCGTCTAATAAGATTGCTCTTACATCATAGTTGCTTAATCCGGCTACTGACCATGTGGTTCCGTTATCTGTTGTACGGTAAATTCCGCGTTCTGTTGAAGCAAGTATTGTTCCGTTTGCCATTGTTTGCATTGACCAAACATAACCGACATACATTGATTGGTTAATATGTTCCCATGTAACGCCGTTATTAGTTGAGCGGTAAATCTTTCCGCCAAAAGTACCGGCTAACATATTTCCGTTATTGTCATAGGTCATAGCAAATACTATTTCGTTAAATCCGAAATTAGATACTGCTTGCCAGTTATATGTAGCGCCTTGGTTGTTATTTATCTGTTTGTTAACAGAGAATATCGCAGTTGAGTAATCATCTTCGTTAGGATTGTGGTTATTAGGAGTTGAGTTAGGATCGTGTTGAACAACTGCAACAACTTCAGCCACATTCACAATTGTAGAATCTGCAGGAATGTTTCCTGAGAATGAACCCAAGTTAATCTGTCCTTGACCGTAGAAGTTTTTAGCTACCATTTGTCCGTGCATTACGCCGGTTACAAAGTGAACTGAAGCTTTTGGTGCAAGAATAGAACCTTGAATATCAATACCTTGAATTGTAATAGAATCAGCATCCGGGAAGTTATAAATAACATTTCCGATACTTGTACCGTTAACTACATGACCACCTGACCATCTTGCATAGTTACCGAGTATATTTACAACTACTGCAGAACCGTTAGGAACATCAATTACGAAATCATTTGCCATACCGAGCGTATCACCCCAAACAGTGAACACATTTAATGAAGGGTTATTACCGCTGAGGTAAATTTGACCCCATTGGAAGCCGTTAGCTCCGGTATTGCTGTATACTGCTAATTGTTGACTCAATGATAACAAGTAAGAGTTTGCTGCTGCAAAGTCAATAATTGTATCTTTTCTGAGTGTACCTTCTTCAATACTTACTGACCATGAAGGTAGATTTGTATAGTTACCGTAAACAACATTTCCGTGATAAACTCTACCGGATGAGAAGTAAAGGTTATTTCCGACTACAAAAACATCTTCGGTACCGTTTGAATTAGGTAATTTATCGCCGATGCTGTAGTTAGATAATGTTGCATTTCCGCCAACTGCTGCTTTTCCTTCAACATCCGAAGAAGGACAAGTCATATCGTTAATTACGAATAAGTTGTAATCTTTTGCAATACCAAGGTCAAATGTAGTTGTATTTAACAAGGCTACATCAACTCTAACCGAAATGTTTAATGTTGCGGTTGAGCCGGCTGCTAATGATGCAATAGTCCAGAGTGAAGTAGCAGTATCATAGCTTCCGTGTGACGCTGTTGAACCTAAGAATACTACTCCTGCGGGGAGAACATCACTAACTGCTATACCTGTTGCTGTTCCGGGACCTGCATTATTTAATATGAGGTTATAAGAAATAACATCGTTATTTTGAGGTGTAGGGTTGCTTACTGTTTTATTAAGGCTTAAGTTAGCATTAGGTGAATTTGGAGGAGGACATACCCAAGGATACCAGTATAAATCTCTACCGACACCGTTTTTAATCGGGTTACCGTCGCAATCTAATACATTCATTCCGTAATGAATTTCAACTAAAGTGTCATTAGGGCTAATGCCTGGCCACCAAGCTTGAATTTGGAATGTTGTATCTGAATAGATCCATTTTGTATTGTAATGTTCGTCAGTACAAGGATCAAATCCGGGAGGGCAGTTGTTCAAGTCTGAAGGATGAACTACTCTCCAAGTTGTTTGTAATTGAGCGCGTGATGAACCGGGTGATAAAGTAACCCATCCGTTAATTGTTATCCATTGAGGATCAACTAAACACATTGCGGAATCAGGTCCTAAAGAACCGCTCCAATCAAGAGCACATAATGAAGGTTGATAAAGACCTGCATCAATAGTTAAATTGTTTTCGCCCGAGCCAAGTGTAATACAAGTAGTTTTACCTGTATTAATATCAGCATCTGAATCAATTGTAGTATTGTTACCTACATTTTTAGGGGAGAAAACATAGCCTGAAGGAGCAACAAACTCTATGGTATAATCACCGGGGGTTAAGTTGCCAAATAAATAATTACCGCTTCCGTTAGTGGTTGTTGAGGTAATTAAATTGTTGTTACAATCGTATAAATTAACTGTAACATTTGGTAAACCTGTTTCGCCGTTATCTTGAACACCGTTTGCGTTTGCATCATTCCATACTCTATCGCCAACCGAAGCTTTGATAGTTAGCGGGTCATAGATACCTGCATCGATAGTGTTAATAACTTGATTGTTTGCCAAATTGATACAGATTGTTTTTCCGGTTGTTACATCGGCGTCTGAATCAACTGCATTATTATTTCCTGCATTTAAAGGCGAGAAAATATATCCGTTAGGAAGTACAAATTCTACAGTATAGCTGCCGGCTTCTAAGTTGCTAAAGTTATAAATACCGTTTGCATTGGTAGTAGTTGTAGAAATAAAATTGCTATTGCAATCGTATAGGTTAACTGTAACATTTGCATAACCGGGTTCGCCGTTATCTTGAATACCGTTTGCGTTTAAGTCATTCCATACTTTATCGCCAATTTGACCTTGCGGAGCGGGTGTTGGGAACAAACCTGCATCCCAAGACATATCGTTAACGCCGGGGGATAAAGTTACGCATCCCGTTTTTCCGGTAATTTCATTAACATCAGAATCGATGTTATCATTATTGCCTGCATTTGCGGGAGAAAAAGTATAACCGTTCGGTTTAATTACTTTAATGTAATAATCACCAGGATTAAGATTTGTAAATGAGTAGTTACCGTTTGCATTAGTAGTTGTGGAAGAAATTAATACATTGAAACAATTGTATAATTCAACGGTTACATTTGCAAAACCTGTTTCGCCGTTATCTTGAATACCGTTTGCATTAGTATCATTCCATACTCTATCGCCAATACTTGCTTTCTGAGTGAAAGGAGTACATGCGGGACCTGTAATAAAAGCCGAAAAAACATTGGTTGCAGCTTTCATTGTCATCTCAACTTGAGTAGTATCCCATAAGCCGGGCAAAGTTAGAGTAAAAGTTTTTGAACCGTTTGTTAAAACAGGAACATCCCATTTAAAACCATACAAGCCCGAAGTCGGGTCTGTTCCAACAGAATTGGGGTTAGGGGAACCTGTAACGCCGGTATGATCAGGACACAGTGCAATCACCCAGTGTGATAAATCTTGACCGGTGCCTGTGCCGGATACAATGTAAGTGAAGATAGTTTTATTGTTTACATTGTCCCAAGTGATACCGTTTAATGTTATATTAAAATTCCCTATCGGAACATCTTGTGCGATGATTGCCGTTGAGAAAAATAACATCATCAAAGCGGATAAAAAGTAGTTTTGTACTTTTTTCATATAGAACCTCTTTTAGATAGACGATTAATTCATTAATTATGATTACATAGTGCAAAAACCGTGCCACAAATTTGACATGTATAATTGCTTTAAAGTAAACTTTTTTTTTCGGAAACTGTCAAATTTTGAGAATGTGTAACATTTTGATACAAATTCTTAAAAAATCTTAAATAATTTAACACAATTAAATTCAATTACATGATTTCTTTATCACATGTTTGGATGATATATAAAAAAAGCATATATTTGAAGTCCTGATAATAGAAAATATGGTCAGAGAAAAATAACATCGCGGGGTGGAGCAATTGGTAGCTCGTCGGGCTCATAACCCGAAGGTTCTAGGTTCAAGTCCTAGCCCCGCTACAAAACTAAAAAGCGGAAGATTCAATCAGAAACTTCCGCTTTTTTTTATGCTGTTACCGCTTTATTACGCAAATCAACAACATAGTCCACATACTCTTTTTTCTTATGAGTTGATTCCTTACAAGTATCCGAACAACAATGCTCATGTTCAAGCAGACATTTCTCACATGTTAAATGTTGCCTGTTACAATACATATTCGCACAATTTATATATGTATCTGTTTCTGTACCGCAATGATAACATCTGCCGACAACAATATTGCCCTCATCGGTGTGATTTATCGGAACAGTGATGCGCTCGTCAAAAACATAACACAAACCTTCCCACAAAGCACCACGCACTTTTTCATCTTTGCCATACTTAACAATTCCTCCTTCAAGCTGATACACATCCGTAAAACCTTCTTTGACCATAAAGGCAGTTAATTTTTCGCAACGTATGCCGCCGGTGCAATATGTCAGTATCTTTTTATGCTTTTTATCACCAAATTCCGACCGTATCCATTCCGGAAATTCACGAAATGATGCAACGGGCGGGCAGATTGCATTGTGGAAATGCCCTACCTCATACTCATAATCCGTGCGACCGTCTATGACAATAACCTCTTCTTCTTTCAATGCTTTATAGAACTCTTCGGCATTAAGGTACTTTCCGGTCATCTCATAGGGCTTCACATCATCTTCCAAACGAAATGTTACTAATTCTGCTTTGGCTCTCACAAAAATTTTGTGAAATGGCTGCACATCCACTGTGTCTATCTTAAATTCCGTATCGGCAAAACGCAAATCGGAACGCAGGTAATTCATATATGCTTCCGTTTGCTCAAATGTACCCGAAAGAGTCCCATTGATTCCTTCAGGTGCAATTAAAATTCTGCCGAGTACACCTAAATTTTTACAGTACTCTAAGTGTTCGGCTGCAAGTTGTTCATGATTATCCACCGGAACAAACTTATAATACAGTAAGACGCGATATTGTGTTTCCATTGAATGAATGATAACGATTGTGTAACATACATACGTGGTGCAAAATTACGAACAGATTACGACCAACTCTATGATAATTGTTCTTCTTAGTCCCACATATACTTCATACACGATGACGGATGGCAGGCAATTGTCACCGTATATCGAATGATTTCAAGAGGAAAGAAGTTTATCACCGGATGCGCGGAATGCCTCTGTTCATAGCTTGTTTCTATCAGCCTTGTACAATGGGTGTATATATGATGAGCAATACAACAATAATTCGACCGATATGGAAGGGAAAAGTTACCTGAGACAACTTTACGGATATCCTATTTTTTTTCAAGTATATAGACGGTTTCGCCGGGTTTTATCAAGCCATAATGCTCCCGTGCAATTCTCTCAATTTCGGCAGTATCGCGCTGCAATGTGGTAATC
>JACSRR010000138.1 GCA_014879635.1 Ignavibacteriaceae bacterium
GATATTATTGATAAATACAACAATGAAATTAAAAATACATGGATGAAACAGAGTGATTCAACAGGAAGAATTTACATTAAGATTGGCGATGTCTATTTTATGTCCGGATTCTATTCTAAAGCAATTGAATCTTATTTCAAAGCACTTGATGTTTACGAAAAAATAAACTATTACGAAAAAACCGGATTGGTAAAATTAAGACTTGCAAGGGCATATTATTTTTCTGACCTCAAACCTGAAAATAATTACTACCTTGAGGCAGCTGAAATCTTTAAATCCTCTCAAAAAAAAGAGTATATGGCGCTCTATTATTTTATAAAAGGCTTATTGGAAACAGACTTTACCCAAAAAAACAGTTATCTCGATAAAGCTATTGAACTTCAAACTCAAGTTGTTAATCAGAATCTCGAAAATATTGACTTTAAAATATACCTTGCCTCTTTTTTTAATGCAAAAGGTGATTACGAAAACGCAATTAAAATTGCAGAGACCATAGATGACAAGTGGTTTCTTGTTTTATTTCTGAATAATTACGGGTTTAAATTAGTCAAAAATAAAGATTATGATAATGCATTATCAATATTTAAGAGATCTCTTGAAATTTGTTTACTTGAGCGGTATAGAACTCTTCTAAGAAATGTATATGAAAATATTAGCAGGGTTTATAGACTTAAAGGAAACTGGGAAAGAGCTACTTATTACATGCAGTTGATGCAGTATGTAAATGAATTTCTGTATGAAAGTTCTTATTCTGCACAAATTGCAGATATGGAAATAAAATATACCACAGAACAAAAATCTTTGGAAAACGAATATCTTAAGAAAGAAAAGATTGCGTTTAATGAAAAAATAAAGGTTCAAAGATATCTAAATTTTGCACTGCTTTTTTCTATCGGAACAATAACATTAGTTCTTGCTACTTTTTATTTCGGCAATAAAAAATTAAAAACAGTAAATGCTGAACTTGACAAAAAAAACTTGGAAATCCTTACCAAACAGAATGAGCTTTCAAAACTTAATGCTGTGCTCACCACAAATGAAAAAAATCTTAAAGATGCCCAAGAAATTGCTCAGATAGCAAATTGGGAGTTTTTTATTACCACTAAAGAACTAAATTTTTCTGAACAATTTCCGGTTATTTTTGATTGTGAAAGTAGTAAAATTAATGAAAATGGGTTTGAAGCAGTACTTACCAAAACCACCGACAAAAATACTTATTCAGATGTTTCCGGATTTCTTGGTCTCAACGGCGTTTTAGATGAAACTGCTGTGATTGAATTTACAGTTAAAACTCAAAAGAAATTAAAGTGGATCAAAATGAAAAAAATAATCTTGAATGATGACAACGGTAACCCAATTAAATTATCCGGAACCGTTCAAGATATTACCGAAAGCAAAGAAGAAGAAGAAAATAGAATTAAAATTGCTCGTCAACAATCATTCGCTAAAGAATTAATCAAATATCAAGAAGACGAGAGGAAAAGAATTGCAGGCGAAATCCACGATGGTTTAGGTCAAGATTTACTTTTAATTAAAAACCGTGCCCTTCTTGCACTCCAAAATAATAATGCCGACCAATTCTCATATACGCAACTAACCGAAATTAATAATGCAGTTTCTACCGTTATTGACTCAATAAGAGAAATTTCTTTTAACTTAAGACCGGCTCATCTTGAACGGCTCGGTTTATCTGATGTGATAATTTATACCATCGACAGACTAAAAAATGTGTCTTCAATAAACTTCTCTCATGATTTGGTGAATGTAGAAGACTTAGTTAATCAGGAAAATATTATTTCTATTTTTCGCATTGTACAAGAATCATTAAACAATATTATCAAACATTCTAATGCTACGGAGGTTTACATCGGTATAAAGCATGAGAACGAAGTAATTAAAATTGAGATAAAAGATAACGGTAGAGGTTTTGCATTTGAAAAAACAATTAAAAGCACAAAAGGTTTTGGCTTAAAAAACATAATAAACCGCATAGAAATACTTAAAGGGTCATTCACTTGTATTTCAGATAATAAAAACGGTACAACATTTACAATAACTATACCGGTTCAAAAATGAACAAAGAAATCTCAGTTATTATTGCAGATGACCACCCTATAATACGCCAGGCAGTCAGTCAAATTTTGCAGACTAATACTTATATCAAAGTAATAGGCGAAGCAGATAACGGTAATGAGGCTGTTGAACTGATAAGAAACTTAAAGCCCGATGTTGCAATTCTTGACATTCAAATGCCGGGTATTGACGGCTTAGAGGTTGCAAAAATTATTATTTCTGAAAATCATTCTACTAAAATAGTTTTTTTAACAATGTTTAAAGAACCGGCTCTGATAAGAAGAGTTTTTGAAATGGGAATAAAAGGATATATTCTAAAAGAAAGTGCAGTATTAGACATTGTAAAATGCGTTTTAGCGGTTGTAGAAAACAATTTTTATTTAAGCCCGCAGGTATCTCAAGTTCTCCTTGAAACTCAAGAAAAACCGGTAAAAGAAAATAATCTCACTCCAACTGAGAAAAACATCCTTTTGTTAATTAGCAAAGGAAAAAGTAGTGATGAAATTGCACAAGAAATGTTTATTGCGAGAAAAACTGTTGAAAACCACCGTAGTAATATTTGCAAAAAATTAGGAATTACGGGTAATTTTGCACTCGTAAAGTACGCTCTCAAAATGTTTTCCGAAGGTGATAAAACTTAAGTCAATGTTTTACCGATTTAGTTTTAATATGACTCGTAAATTATATAGACAAATCTTAAACAATTTAAGTAAATCAGTTGAAGGCCGCAATACTATTTTCTCACATGTAGAAAATGCCGGTTTTCTACTCATAACAAATTTATCATGGGTAGAAAATACCAATATTTGGGGTATGATATTGAATTTTAATGTTAAAATAGAATAGTAAAAATTAACAATCAGCAAATCTCACTAAATTAAACCATGTTAAAATAAAAAAGCCTTAATCATATATAAACATGATTAAGGCTTTGAAGTAAGTTGCGGAGAGTCAGGGATTCGAACCCCGGATACCCGTAAGGATATAACGGTTTTCAAGACCGCCGCATTCAACCACTCTGCCAACTCTCCGTGGTAAATGTTTCAAATTTAGCTTGTAAAGATAATGCTAAATTTTTAAAATTCCAACAACAAGAAATTAAACTTATTTTTTTGTCAAATTTTATTATTGTTAAGGTGATAAATATCACTTGTAAGTAAATTGAATTAATTGTCTAATTTCTGTGTAATTTTATTGAGAAAATATCATTTTGTATTTACCTTAAAAGTATTATTTTTACAACTACCTTTCTGTAAAATGATTCCATGAAGTGTATTAATTAAAAAAGAGGCTATGATGAAAAAAATTTTCTTTTTTCTCAGTTTTGTATTGCTTGCCGTCTCGGGCTATACACAAACTTATCGAACAATCACGATTGACGGAAATAATGATTTTAATATTGCTAACGAGCGTTTTAACACAACAAGCGGCACCGCTTCGTATGGTTATGTAACTTGGGATGAAAATAACTTATACATCGGTTTTTCAGGGAATACTCCGGCAGGATCATTAACTGATGACAATAGAGTTGTTCATATTTATATTGATTCTGACCCGCAACTAAGCCCAACCTCAGGAACCGGCACAACAACAGGTGAACAATGGCGGTGGCACCCAACTTTGCCATTTACAGCAAACTATCACTATGCTTTTAAAACAGTAAACAACGAAGAAGTTAGAAGAGTGTTTAATGGCAATGGCTGGGACGATTCTAATTTCGCAACTTCTAACTGGAAAAATACCTCAACATCGTATTGGGAATTAAAAATAGAGAGAGCAGGACTCGGCAATCCGGAACAAATTAATCTTGTGGCTTACATTGAAGAAGATTGGGATAACGGAAGCCAAGTTTCCTCCGGAATCCCTTCAAATTCTTTCACAAATTCATCAAGCAAACCGGCACTTAATATAGCATCTTTCCTAAATTTAAGACTGTATAATAGAGTAAAACCGGTAATTAGCTATAACCTCAACAATACACAATGGGATATAAAAATTACAGCTACAACAGATAATAAACCTACCGTTTCAACTTATGCCGGTATGGCTCTAAATGCAACCGACGGTTATGATGTTGATGTTGAATTCCCTAAAACTCCCCTCCCTCCGAGCGACTATTTTGATATCGCTTTCCCGAGAGCAGAGTGGACTTCAGCTTTAGGTCCCCGTTATGATAGAGATTACAGAGCATTAGCAAATTTAAGCGCTACAGAAGAATCATGGGAATTTAATGTTGAAACAGACATTGAAAATCAAAATGTTACTCTAAACTTTTCGCAATTTTCTGAAATTCCCTCAAATTACGGTATTACTTTAATTGATCATTTGGCAGAAACAAGCCAAGATATCAGACAAAATCAAACTTATACTTTTAATACCGGCTTAAACGGAACAAGAGGATTTACAATTGTTATAGGTTATGTTCCTTCCGATCCTACAATCTCTGTTACTCCGTTATCCTTAGATTTTGGAGGAGTTAAAGTAAATACTACAGATACTTTAACCGTATCTATAACAAATAACGGTGAAATTGATTTAGAAGTAACAGATTTAAATTTTGATAACAACGCTTTCTCTGTCTTGGGAGATACAGCTTTCACCGTTGCTTTTAATCAGACTGTAACAGTTCAAGTTGAGTTTGACCCTACCGAAGCAATAATTTACGAAGGTGAACTCGTAATATTAAGTAATGACCCCCTTAATCCTTCAGTTACCGTTGACTTAAGCGGAACCGGTCTTCCTTTAGAAGCTCAACTTGAGGTTAGAATTGAGTCATTAGGATTTAACTCGGTTGAAGTTGGTTTTGATTCAACAAACACTTTTTGGATTTACAATACCGGTGATGCAGATTTAGAAGTTGACAGTATTGTTTCAGACAATTCGTACTTCACTTACAATTCAATTCCCAGAGTAGATAGAATTGTGGCTCCCGGTGATTCATCAGAGGTATCTGTAACTTTTGCTCCTCTTGAAGCAGGTAACTTTACCGGAAATTTGACTATTTATAGCAATTCAGTTGAAAATGATGTTTTCGCACTCCAAATGTCCGGTAGCGGTTATGTTCTTCAACCGGAAATTGCTGTTGATCCTGATACATTGAACTTTGGCTCTGTAACCGTTAATGAGGAAGAAACATTGAGTTTCAAAATCTATAATAACGGCGAAGGTGTGCTTATGATTTCAAATATCACCTCTTCTAATGAAGCTTTCACTTTCACTTTTCCGGATGTTGAAGGTGAAGAATTATCAATTGATATTGAACCGGGTGACTCTGTTTCTGTAAATGTTACTTTCTCTCCGGTAGAAAGTGGTGACTATACCGGAACAATTAACATATTTAGCAATGACCCCCAAACAGCAAACTTTGCAGTGGTTCTTCAAGGTACCGGATATCAACCGTTTCCTGTAATCTCTGTTGATAAAGACACTTTAAATTTTGGACAAGTTATTGTTTCTTATTTATCTACCCTTGATCTAAAAATATATAATACCGGAGATGCAGATCTTTCTATTTCCGAAATAGTTTCTTCAAACTCCGCTTTTGGTGCATACTATAGCGGTGGCGAATTTACTATAGCACCGGGCGATTCTACCCAAATTACAGTAGCTTTTGAACCTATGGTTGTTCAAAATTATAACGCTACTTTAACCTTGGTTTCAAACGCTGCCGAAGATTTAGTTATTGTCCTATTAGGCGAAGGTACAGAATCAACAGTTTCTACAACTTTTGCCCCCGGTTGGAGCATGATGTCATTACCGGTTGAGCCAAATAATACAAGCGTTTCATCCGTGTTGTCAGGCTTACCTCCCTACTTCATTTACGGTTTAGCAAGCAACGGTACTTATACCACTCCATCTGATTTCCAAATGGGGCGTGGATATTGGTTAGGACTTGAAAGTACCGGAAATCTTGAGGTTGAAGGTACACCAAGAACCACAAATCTTGAGTATAATTTAAGAGCAGGCTGGAATATTCTTTCAACTCCTTTTGTTAGAAGCTATTCAGACGATAAAGTCTATTTTAGAAAAAATGATACTCTTAAAAGTGCTTCCGAAGCAGTTGATGCAGGCTGGATTCAAAATGTTTATTACACTTATGATACTGATTCAAGCAAATATGATATGGAAATTGACCTTCAACAGTGGAAAGGTTACTTCTTTACTACTTTAACAGAAGGTGTTTCTGTCAATTTCTATGTTGATTCTACAAATTCTGACCCGCTCAGAAAAATTAAGCAACCCGTTACCCCGCTTTCTATAGATAATTGGTTTGTTCCAATTACAGCAAAAATGGGTTCTGTTAGCGACCGTTTACTTGCATTCGGTGTTGCTGAAGGTGCCACTGATGGTTTTGATGCTAAATTCGATTATGCAAAGCCACCAGTTTCACCGGCTCCTAACACATTTGAAACATTCTTTAGTTATACTGATTGGAACGCATTCGTAAATAAATTCTCTACTGATATTAGAGAACCTTATATGCTTCCTTCATCCGGAAAATCTTGGAACTTCAGAGTTCAGTCAAAAGCTACAGGGCAGTTAACTCTCTCATGGAGTGATATCTTAACAAGAATTCCCGAAGAAATCAGAAACAGTTATGACTTTATATTAAAAGGACCCGGAATTGCAGGCGGTATTAATATGCTCAACATCACCGAATATACTTTTAATGTTTCGCCAAGCTTTACTTACACATTTCAGATTTCAAGTACAGTTACAGGTTTAGAAGATTTGTCAAATACTCCGAGTACATACAAGTTAGACCAAAACTTCCCGAACCCGTTCAACCCTTCCACCGTTATCAACTTCGCTATTGTTGATGCAGGTCAGGTTGAATTAAAAATTTATGATGTACTTGGTAATGAAGTAAAAACGCTAGTTAATGATTTTATGCAGCCCGGTAACTACTCTGTTACTTTTGACGCTGCAGGATTAGCTTCCGGCGTTTATATCTACAAAATTACTGCCGGTAAATTCTCCGCAGTTAAAAAGCTGACTTTATTAAAGTAATAGTCTAGTATATCTGAAAAGATTAAAAGGCTGTCCGTTTGGGCAGCCTTTTTTTTTGAATTGTAAATATTTTAGGGGGGGTGTAAATAGCTCTTATTTTCGTGAGGCAAAAAGAAATTGAAATTTTTGCAAAGAGTAATTTGTTAACCGGTTTTAGCTCTGCGGTATTTCGTAATCCGGGATCTATTACTCCTTTACATAAGGCAAAATTTAATAGCCTTTTGAAGCAACTTTTTCAAAATCTGATACAGCCATTATTTTTACAAGGTCTTCAAATTTTGTTTTTGCTTTCCAACCGAGAAGTTTTTCAGCTTTGGATGCATCACCTATTAATAAATCAACCTCCGTTGGTCGATAATATCCGGGCGAAACTTCTACAACTAAACTGCCGGGTTTTAGGTTTTCGTCTATCTTTAAATAAGTAGAATTAGCTTTAAGTTTTCCCGTTAGTTGTTCTATTTTCGAATAGTTTATACTTTCGATATAACCTTTTTCATCTGCGTTCTCTCCTTCCCATCTGAGATTGATCCCAAGATTTGCGAAAGTTAAAGCAGTAAACTCTCTAACGGTTTTTGTTACACCGGTTGCAAGCACAAAATCACCTGCGGTTTCATGCTGTAGAATACGCCACATACCTTCACAGTATTCGGGTGCAAACCCCCAATCCCTTTGTGCGTTTAAATTACCGAGTACCAATTTATCTTGGACACCAAAAAAGATTCTGGATGCAGCGCGCGTAATTTTACGGGTTACAAAAGTTTCTCCTCTTCTGGGAGATTCATGATTGAACAATATTCCGTTACAAGCAAAAATATTGTAAGCCTCCCGGTAGTTTACAATTATCCAATACCCGTAGAGCTTGGCAACTCCGTAGGGAGAACGGGGATAAAATGGTGTAGATTCGTTTTGAGGCACCTCGTGAACCTTTCCGAAAAGCTCACTTGTAGAAGCCTGGTAAAATTTAACATCCTTTAAACCGGTTTCTTTTATAGCGTCCAAAAATCTAAGTGTGCCTAAAGCATCAACCTGTGCTGTGTAATCGGGAATTTCAAAAGAAACTTTAACATGACTTTGTGCGGCAAGGTTGTAAATTTCGTCAGGTTGAATTTTTGCAAGTAACCTGTTTAG
Source organism: Ignavibacteriaceae bacterium (assembly GCA_014879635.1). Classification (GTDB taxonomy): domain Bacteria; phylum Bacteroidota; class Ignavibacteria; order Ignavibacteriales; family Ignavibacteriaceae; genus BA9. Next base: position 8,212 of record JACSRR010000138.1, read on the forward strand.
ATTACTGGTATCAACAAGATCGCCGTAATGTAGAAACAACCTTTTATCGTGAATTTCGGGATTGTTAAAAAGGTGGTCAATTCTCCCTGTATTAAACGAGCTGCTTCTTCTGATAATTCCGTGAACGGTATAACCTTTTTCTAATAAAAGTTCGGTAAGGTAACTACCATCTTGACCGGTTATACCTGTAATTAATGCTGTTTTCAAAATTTGCCTTATGAGTTAAAATTTTCTAAAAACCAATTATAAGTTAACTTGATTCCCTCTTCAAGCTCCACTTTATGTTTAAAACCCAGATTATGAAGACGGGAAACATCCATAATTTTGCGAGGGGTTCCGTCAGGTTTACTACTGTCGTAAACTATTTCACCCTTAAAACCAGTAACATTTTTTATTACAGATGCCAATTCAGCAATGGTTAGGTCAACCCCTGTACCTATATTTATATGAGCTAACCCTTCGCCATAAATTTTTGAAGCTTCAATATTCTCGAACATAAACAGAACTGCTTTTGCTAAATCATCAACAAACATAAATTCACGCATCGGTTTGCCTGAACCCCAAATTGTTACCGAAGGCGAATTACTTAATTTTGCTTCATGAAATTTTCTGATAAGGGCAGGTAAAACATGTGAAGTTTCCAAATCAAAATTATCGAAAAAACCGTATAGATTCGTCGGCATTAACGAATAAAAGTTTGATCCATATTGCTTGTAATAGCTTTCGCAAAGTTTGATACCGGCTATTTTGGCAATTGCATAAGGTTCATTTGTATATTCAAGGAAACCGCTTAAAAGGGATTCTTCTTTCAGAGGTTGCTCGGCAAACTTCGGATATATACAAGAACTTCCGAGAAAAATAAGTTTTTTTACGCCGTTAAGATGTGCGGCATGAATAAGATTTGCTTCAATCATCAAATTATCATAAAGAAACTCTGCCCTGTACTTATTATTGGCTAATATTCCGCCAACCTTTGCAGCTGCTATTATTACTGCATCGGGCTTGTTTTCACTAAAAAACTTTTCAACAGAATTTTGATTAATTAAGTCAAGCTCATTTTTAGAACGGGTTAGAAGGTTTTGGTATCCTGCATTATTAAAAGATCTCATTAGTGCCGAACCAACCATACCTCTGTGTCCGGCTAAATATATTTTTTCATTTTTTGAAATTTTCATCAAATAATTCTTGGTTATATCATAGAAAAGTAGAAAATTAGACAAGCAATTTACGGATAAAAAATTGAATCATAAGAATTTTGAAACGGTTGTTATCGGTGCCGGAATTATTGGTGCCTCCGTGGCTATGCATCTTTCAAAATCGCGGAAAGGAAAAGTTTTGCTAATTGAAGAGGAAGATAATTTTGCAAAACACCAAACGGGTAACAATAGCGGAGTTATTCACTCCGGTTTGTATTATAAGCCGGGTTCACTTAAAGCCAAAAATTGTACTGAAGGGAGATCACTTTTATATCAATTCTGCGAAAACAACTCTATTCCTTTTGAAAGTTGCGGTAAGTTGGTTGTAGCTTCCTCTCCGGAAGAAAAATCACGATTACTTAAATTATATGAAAGAGGGTTGCAAAACGGATTAGAGGGAATTAGATTGTTAAACCCGGAAGAGATTAACGAATTTGAACTGTACGCAACCGGAATTGCAGCTCTTCATATTCCTCAAACGGGTATTGTTGATTATAAAAAAGTTACTTCAGCTTTTATAAATAATCTTTTGGCAAACGAAGGAGAGTTTACAACTTCTTGCAATTTTATTAGTGCCACTTATAGTTCAGGGGTATATAGAATTTTTACTTCAAAGGGAGAATTTACCGCAAAAAATTTGATTGCATGTGCAGGATTATTTGCCGATAAAGTTGCACTCAGTTGTGGAATTGACCCCGGAATAAAAATTATCCCTTACAGGGGTGAATATCATATTCTCAAAAAGGAAAAAGAGTTTTTAGTTCAAAACTTGATTTACCCGGTACCTGATCCCGCGTTTCCGTTTCTTGGTGTTCATTTTACACGCATGGTTTACGGCGGTGTTGAAGCAGGTCCTAACGCTGTTCCCGCTTTTAGGCGAAAGGGGTATTCTTATTCCGATTTCAGTTTTAAAGAAATGATCGAATTTCTAACCTACCCGGGTTACCTCAAACTTTCTGCCAAACATTTCAAAATGGGGGCAGGTGAAATTTACCGTTCTCTATACAAACCTGCATTGGTTAAAAAATTGCAAAAATTGATACCGTCAATTACCGGTGATGATTTAGATAGAGGCGGTACCGGAGTTAGAGCTCAAGCTTTAGACAAATCCGGCAATCTTTTGGATGATTTTAAAATAATTATTAAAGATAGAATGATTCATGTATTAAACGCTCCTTCTCCTGCTGCCACAGCTTCAATAAGTATTGGAAAACATATTGCAGGATTAGTGAAAGATTAAATGTTTTTCTGTTAAAGCTTGCAAATCAAAAAATGAAAAAACCGAACCGGTATGATTTTTACTTCTTGTTTAACCAAGACTTTTTCTAATTTGACCTGACATTACAATTTCAGGCGAGAAATCTTCATTATTTAACATCTTATAATAAACCGTTGATACAAGGTTTCTATGAATAAAATGATGTGTGGTTTTTGGACCAAGTTCTTCACCAAGATAATCGGAAATATTGTCAATATCTTCTCTTACAGTATCCCAAACCTTGTCCTTTTTACAAAGCATCTCTAAGTTTTCTTTGTTGAGATAATGACCGGCACGGTTTAAATCATCTGCAAGGTGCTTATAAACTTTGGAAAGGAACTCTAAATATCCTCTCTTTTTAAGCTCTTTTAAACCTCTACCCGTTCCAATTAACTCCGGCGGAATCCCTAACGAGTATAACGATCCGGTAAATTTTATTGCTCTCGGAAGTTTGACTTTGCCTACACCCCTTGAATATCCAAATAGTCCAATGTGCAATACTCTCTCCCTTCGTTTAGGAATTTTACTCGCAACCAAATTGATTGTGTCAGCAATATCGGGAATAGTTTGCTGGAATTCTTTCGTAAATATTGAGTTGATTTCACTTATAAGTTTAATTTCACTTTTATCTAATATTAAGGTGTTATTATATTTACTTTGTAAATGTTCATTGTAATAGTTGATTGCTTTTTTAACATCGGGTAAATTATAATCATACCGGAAAGCCGATTGAATACTAATTGAGCTTAAACCTGCATACTCATTAACTATGGCTTTGTAATTATCAGGATTGTTACCTCCTCTAAATGGAAGAGAGCCCGCTCCTAACCATGAGTATGACGGAATCCCTTTCTCTTTCTCAAAATTTGCAATATGCGACATGGCAGCTTTAACAGAAATTACCGACGGCACTATTCCTGTATTCATTGCGGGGTCACTGCGTGCCATAAAAACGCGCAAATCAGGCAGTGATTCATTCATTTGTTTAGTATATTCAACCAAATAATCTTCCAAGAACTTGTCTAATCCAACCATTAATTTTGTTTCTTCAATAAGAGGAATAACACTCAGTTTTTCTAAATATTCACCGTTTGAACCGAAAACATTTTTCTTAAATTGGGCTAATTGGTTAAAGACTGAATTTATATGTATAAGTTCGCTAACTTTTTTTGTCATTGGGAGAATCACTTCAAAAACGGGAGGAGAGTGAAAATTGAAATCATGCCCAAGATCTTCGTTAGAAAGTATATTCATAAAGGCTCTTGCAAGCCGGTATCCTCTCTCTTGCCAAATATTTGGCAATCTAAAAGTTAAAAATTTGTCTTTACCGAGTTGGTTTTTTTTGAAATAATCATAGTGATCTCTAAAAAGTTTTTCTAAAACAGACTCGTCAACAAATTTACCTTCCCAGTCCCACATATATTCGTCAACCTTCAAGTCTTTGAACATGTGATAACACTCTTCCACTTCCTCATAAGTACTTATAAATTCTTTCCCGAGCCAATATGCAGGTAAAGTGTTATCAGGGTGTTGCGTAGCCATCGTTTTCGGTATTTTTCTTAACATAATTGCCTTTGTTTTTTAAGTAAAGTAAATATTAACGGGGAACTGTTTATTGGTTAAATATAAGAATTTAGGAGAGATATCCAAAATTAAGTAAATATGAACAAATAAATTAACTGTTCAGAACACAGAGGGATTTTTATTATTTTGTTAACTCATTTTTCCGATTCTTGAAATGACTCTGAGGTCATCTTATGTTTGAAATTACATTTCATTCCGTTTTTAGAATGATCCTAACGGGGTTCTAAATTATTAACAAAAGTAATCTATGATACAAAAAGCCCGCACAATAACATAGAATTTTCCTTAGCCAAAATCAGTATAAACATTGGTGTCAATTCTTATAGGTAACTCTGTAAATAGAACCGGAGTAATCATCAGAAATTAGCAATGAACCGTCGGGTAGTTCTTGCACATCAACCGGTCTTCCCCAAAAAAGATCGTTATCTAACCATCCGTCTGCAAAAACATCATAATACAAAACTTCATTGCCAACAAGTTCAACCATCATAATCCGGTAGCCAATTTTCACGGTTCTGTTCCACGAACCTCTCTGGGCAATAAAAATTCTATTTTTGTAGTTTTCGGGAAACATATTCCCCTTATAAAACCTCATACCTAAAGCTGCAACATGCGGACCCAATTTTTGTTTGGGTTTAACATAATTTTTGACAGAATACCCTTTGCCAAATTCCGGGTCAAGAATCTCGCCTTGGTGAACATAAGGAAAACCGAAATGCATTCCTTTAATTGGCGCGTGGTTTAGTTCGTCTGAAGGAATATCTTCACCCATCAAATCACGACCGTTATCTGTGAACCAAAGCTCATTTGTTACAGGATGCCAATCAAAGCCGACTGTATTTCTAACCCCTTTTGCAAAAATTTCGAACCCTGTACCATCTTTATTGATTCTTGTAATAGTTGAATAAATTTCTGCCGCCTCACATACATTGCAAGGTGCACCGACAGGGATATATAGCTTTCCGTCAGGTCCGAAAGCAATAAATTTCCAACCATGATGTTTATCAGTTGGGTATTTATCGTAAATCACTGAATATTCCGGATTTTCAAGAGTATTTTCAATATTACTAAATTTTAATATTCTGTTTACTTCAGCAACATACAAGTCACCGTCTGCAAAGGCAACCCCGTTAGGCATATTTAAACCTGAAGCGAGTGTGTAAACTCTACCGGCTTTAAAATTATCATCAAATTTAACGGCAAAAACCTTATCGCCATTTCTATTCCCAACAAAAAGAGTACTTGAATCACCCAAAGTCATTGACCTTGCATTCTCAATTCTTGCAAATAATTCAATTTTAAAACCCGGCGGTAATTTGATTTTCTCTAATTTTAATCCCGAAGTATCAGGTAATTCTGAATCAGAAGATTCATTTAGTCTTGAGCCACAACCAAAATTTAAAGATGAAAAAATCAAAACCAAGAGCAATGATGAAAAATAGTAGTTAAACAATTTAATGCTCTGCCCACTTTGTCAAGAATGCCATAAATTTATCTAAGCTGTAACCCTTGTTTTCCTCAAGTTCGGCAGTATCTTGCGAATGCAATAATTCACCCGACTTATCTAATACAAACAAATGAGGATAGCCTTTTATTTCCGGAAACCTGCCAAGAAATTCCCGGTTTTCATTCTCTTTGCTGAAATTTACTTTTAAAAGAATAAAGTGGGAGTCTAAAAAATTCTTTAACTCTGCATTAGAATTTATAAACTCATCCATTCTCCTGCACCATACACACCAATCACCGCCCACATCTAAAATTATCTTTTTGTGTTCGTAAGTTGCAACCGAAATCGCAGATTTTAAGTCTTCTGCGGGGTCGCGTTCAGGGTCAAACAATCTCTTTTTGGCTTCTTCTTGAGCAAATAAACTGAATGATATTAATAGTAAAATTAATGTGACTTTAATCATAAGGATTATCCGGAATATTAGTGAATTTTTGATCTGAAAATATAATCTATTATTTCAAATTCGAG
>JACSRR010000119.1 GCA_014879635.1 Ignavibacteriaceae bacterium
TTTATTATTATTAATTATTTTAATTCAAGGTATTCAAAAATTTCGTGGAAAGAAGGTAAATAATAAATGGATTTTATCTCCGTTGTTCGTGGTTTAATAGGAATTGCAGTAATTCTTGGGATTTCGTGGTTGCTTTCAAATAATAAAAGATCAATTAATTGGAAAATGGTTGGCGGTGGATTAACACTCCAATTAGTTTTAGCAATTTTGATCCTTAAGGGAACAGAACTCGGTAATTTTTTTGCCCCTTTGGGTTGGGTAAAATTAGCCTTTACTTTTATTAGCAGTTTTTTTGTTGCGGTTTTGCAATTTACATCAGAAGGAGCCCAATTTATTTTTGGAGATTTGGCTAAAAGTCCCGGAGTTGACGGTAGCTTAGGGTTTTTCTTCGCGTTTCAAGTGCTTCCTACAATTATCTTTTTCGCATCTTTAACTGCAATACTTTATCATCTGGGTATTATGCAAAAAGTAGTACAAGGTATGGCATGGGTAATGGCAAAGGTTCTCGGAACAAGCGGTGCTGAATCCCTTTCTTGTACGGCTAATATTTTTGTCGGTCAAACAGAGGCTCCCCTTTTAATTAAGCCATATATCGATAAAATGACAAAAAGCGAGTTATACACCGTAATGGTTGGAGGAATGGCTACAATTGCCGGCGGTGTTATGGCAGCTTATATTCAGATTTTGGGTAAAGCATATTCAGAAACGCACGGAGTTCCTCTTCAAGAGGGTCAATTATTGTTTGCCACACAATTACTCGGGGCAAGTGTTATGGCGGCACCGGCTGCTCTAATTATTTCGAAGATAATTTTCCCCGAAAAAGAAGAACCCGTTACTAAAGGCGAAGTTAAAGTTAATGTCGAAAAAACAAATTCAAATGTTGTTGAAGCTGCTGCAAGCGGTGCAACCGATGGTCTTTGGCTCTCTCTAAATGTCGGCGGTATGTTAATAGCATTTATTGCTTTAATTTATATGTTCAATTCTCTTCTTTATAACTTAGGCGATTTCACCGGACTAAATTCATACCTTCAAGAAACCTATAAACAGCCATTAAATTTTCAACTAATTTTAGGATATATTCTTCAGCCTCTCGCTTTTGCTATAGGAGTACCCTGGGATCAAGCTCTCAATTTTGGAAGTTTACTCGGTACTAAAATTGTACTCAATGAATTTGTTGCCTTTATTGACTTAGGTAATATGGTAGAAAACGGAATTATGGATCAACCTAAAGTTATTTTTATGGCTTCTTATGCGTTGTGCGGTTTTGCAAATTTCTCTTCCATTGCAATTCAATTGGGTGGAATAGGCGGAATGGCACCGGATAGAAAATCTGATTTAGCACAACTCGGACTAAAAGCAGTTATTGGTGGTTCTTTAGCAACTCTTCTAACTGCTGCTTGGGCAGGATTATTTTTTGCGGTGTAAATTAAGACTATGATAGATATAAACGAATATTTTAAGCCGGTTCTCACATTTCTTGAAGATTTTTTCGATAGACAAGAATTTGATATTGTTTTTGTATTAGGGAGCGGTTTTAGTGAGTCATTAGATTTTTTAGACTATAAACTAAAAATAAATTACACAGATATTGCAGAATTGCCCGATACTTCAGTTTTCGGACACAAGGGGGTACTTACTTACGGAGAATATAAAAATAAAAAGATTCTCTCCTTTCACGGTAGATTTCACTACTATGAAGGGCATTCTATGAAATATGTACTTTTCCCGGCAGTTGCTGCAAATTATTTTAAGACAAAGTCATTTATTCTCACAAATGCTGCAGGTGGTATAAACCAGTATTTTGCTCCCGGTGATCTTATGATCTGCAAATCCTTTGCCGGATTTAATATCAAAAATGAACTGAGTGATTTCTTTAGCAGAATAACATTAGAACAAAAGAATAAATTTTTGCAATTTCCTGATGAACAACTTAATAAAATAATTCTCAATGCTGCACTAAAATCAAATATTCACCTCAAGGAAGGTGTATATTGGTACAATAAAGGACCGTGTTACGAAACTCCTGCCGAAGTTCAAATGGCAAGGATTTTAGGTGCCGATGCCGTAGGAATGTCAACCGTACCCGAAGCGTACTTTGCGGCGGTTTCTAATATTCCTGTTTGTGCAATAAGTTGTATTACTAATTATGCGGCGGGAATATCAACAACAAAATTAAATCATGAAGAAGTACATGAACAGGCAATGTTGATTAAGGATAAAATTAGAGCGCTATTCACAACAATAATTACTGATATTTAAAGAAATTAAACGGTATGTTTTGTTGAACTCAAGGCAATAAAAGAGGCAACAGAGATAATTGCTGTTTCACTTCTTAGCCTGTTTTGAGTTAATTTTATTTTTTTTGAAGATATAAGAAAAATTTCTTCACTAGTAAGCCCCCCTTCCGGTCCGAATATTAGAATATACTTTTTGTTTTGCTCAAACACCAAATCCGGAATATTTTCATCTCCAAATTGGTCAAAAATGAGGGGAATATTTTCACCGTTTTGAAATATTTTTAGGTCTTTAGAAATTGAAATTGAAGAAAGAAAAGGATTTAAAGATTGTTTCATAGCCGATA
>JACSRR010000472.1 GCA_014879635.1 Ignavibacteriaceae bacterium
AAAAAGAAACAAGCCGGAACAAGTTGAAACAAGCTTGAATTTGACAACCTGTTAAATTAGGGTCAAAATACAAGTTTTTAAGTTTACTTGTTAAGCAAAAAGAAACAAGCCGGAACAAGCTGAAACAAGCTTGAATTTGACAACCTGTTAAATTAGGGTCAAAATGCAAGTTTTTAAGTTTACTTGTTAAGCAAAAAGAAACAAGCCGGAACAAGTTGAAACAAGCTTGAATTTGACAACCTGTTAAATTAGGGTCTAAATGCATGTTTTTGGTTATACCCGGTAAATGAAAAGGAACAAGCCGGAACAAGTTGAAACAAGCTTGAATTTGACAACCTGTTAAATTAGGGTCAAAATGCATGTTTTTGATTTTACCCGCTAAATGAAAAGAAACAAGCCGGAACAAGTTGAAACAAGCTTGAATTTGACAACCTGTTAAATTGGGGTCAAAATGCGTGTTTTCGGTTATACCCGGTAAATGATAAGAAACAAGCCGGAACAAGCTGATGTATTTGAAAAATTACTGCGACTTTAAAACTGAATTCATATTATCATTCCAAAAAATAAAAAATCGTTTTCCCCCGGACTTAAGTTATCCTCTTTAGTATATTCTACTTTAAACTTTCCTTATCTTTACGGAAGAAATTAAAATTTTTAGAGATGTTAATTGCAAAGAAATAATCTAGTTCCACGCCGCTCAATTTTGTCAGTTCCGGGTTACAGGGAGAATATGTTGCAGAAATCTCTTGGGCTTGATGCAGATATTGTGATGCTTGACCTCGAAGATAGTGTACCCGTTGATAAAAAAGCGGAGGGTCGTAAAAAGATCGTTGATTTTCTTAAAACAACCAATAATTCCGGTAAAACTTTTTCGGTGCGGGTTAACGAAATTAATTCTGCTTTTGCATTGCACGATATTCTTGATTTATTAGAAAACTGTAGTGACAAAATTGACTCACTGATTATTCCGAAGGTGGAGGATGTATCAGAAATTCACTTTGTCGATAAACTAATCAATTCGGTCTCCTTATCAAAGGGAGAAGAAATTAAAACCGGTATCGAAGTTTCTATAGAAAGTCCTAAAGGATTAGCAAAAGTTAATGAACTTGCGGCAGCTTCTATGAGAAATATTTCGTTAGTATTTGGAATCGCAGATTTTTCTTCTGCATTGCAAATGCGCATGTTCTCGTTATCGGGTCATGGCGAAAATGAGAAAGAGGATTACCCGGGTCACAAATGGCATTATGTATTATCTTCGATTTTGATAGCAGCAAGGGCAAACGGATTAAGTGCTATAGATGCACCGTTCGGTAACTTCGGCGATTTAGATGGTTTAAGAGAGTCGGCAAAGCTTTCGGCATCACTCGGTTTTGACGGGAAATGGGCAATACATCCTTCGCAAATTTCAATAATAAACGAAGTGTTTTCGCCTACTCAAGAGCAGATTAATTTTGCATTGCAGGCTAAGGAATATTACGAATTAGCTTCTAAAGAAGGGAAAGGATCTGTTTCAGTTGATGGAAGAATGGTTGACGGAGCAACTTACAGATTAGCATTAAAAACTTTGGAATTGGTTAATAAAAAGAGGTAAATATGATTGATGTTAGAAGAATTGAACTTGCAGAAAAATTGGCAGATGCCGCCGGCGAGATTGTGTTAAAATATTTTAGGGGCGATATTAGGGCTGAATATAAAGAATCAGCTTCCCCGATTGTTACTATTGCGGATACTGAAATTGAAGCAGAACTCAGAAATATTATTATGAAAGAAGATCCTGAAGCAGGGATTATCGGCGAAGAGTTTGGCTCTGTAACAGGTAAAAACGGCTATACTTGGATTTTAGACCCTATCGACGGAACAATTGCATTCAGCACCGGAAAACCGCTTTTTGCTACATTAATCGGACTTTTTTATGATGATAAACCGGAATTGGGAGTCATTGACCAAGCTTATACTCGTGAAAGGTGGGTAGGATTAACAGGTGTTCAATCAAAGTTTAACGGGGTTACAATTAATTCTGCATCAGAAACGGATCTAAAAAAGTGTAAATTGAGCACAACCTCGCCGGGTATGTTTCAATCTGATGAAGAGAAAGAAATTTTCAATAAGCTCACTTCTTCGGTTCATATTACAAGCTACGGGGGAGATGCTTATCAGTATGCGCTTTGTGCAATGGGTAACATTGATATTGTTATCGAAAAATATTTAAGCTTGCACGATTGGGCGGCGCTTGTACCGGTAATTAAAGGTGCCGGCGGAATTATTACAGATTGGAAAGGAAATGAACTTGTGAAGGGCTCTTCGGGAGATGTAATAGTTACGGGAAATCCTGTTCTTCATGATAAGGTGCTCAGTTTGATTAATGGTAAAGGGTAAAGGGTAAAGGGTAAAGGGTAAAGAGTGAAGGGTAGAAAAAAAAGTTGACAGATCGCTGACGCTGACAGTTCGCTACGCTGACAGTGAACAGAAAGCTCGACGGGGTCGGAGGTAAAGAGTAAAGGGTGAAGGGGAAGCGAAACGCAATGAACTGAAAATTAATAAATGTCAATGTAAAATGAAATTATGACGCT
>JACSRR010000411.1 GCA_014879635.1 Ignavibacteriaceae bacterium
TCCGTCGTCGGCAGCGTCAGATGTGTATAAGAGACAGATTAATAACTACATGCTACAAAAGTCAACATGCAGATTTATTCAGCCAAAATGATTCAGAAAAAGCTATATATCTGGAATATACCGGAGATAAAAATGGCGATAATATACCCACACCTGATGAAATAGGAATTAAACATTTAAAAGAAGATGGCGATTTTCGCAGCAAAGAATGTATAGAATTATTGAAAAAATCTGACATTGTTGTAACCAATCCCCCCTTTTCGTTATTTAGAGAATATGTTGCACAGTTAATAGAATACAAAAAAAAATTTATAATAATTGGTCACCAAAACGCAATAACATATAAAGAGATTTTTAAACTAATTAAAGAAAACAAAATTTGGTTAGGTTACGGATTTAAAGGGGGGGCAGGACATTTTATAAACAAACATTACGAGGATTATGCAACTGCTAGTGATCATAAAGAAGGAATGATTAGAGTATCTGGTGTTACTTGGTTTACAAACCTTGAAATTAAAAAGCGTCACGAAGATTTAATTCTTTATAGATCTTATTTTGAGAATAAGAAAGAATATCCAACTTACGACAATTTTGATGCAATTAACGTAGACAAAACAAAAGATATTCCAAATGATTATGATGGAATTATTGGTGTACCAGTATCTTTTTTAGATAAATATAACCCGGAACAATTTGAAATAATTGGTAACGAATATGATTTAAAAATATCAAAAGGACGAGGTTATATAAATGGGCAAAGAATGTATGGAAGAATCTTTATTAAAAACAAAAAATTAAAATAAGAATGAAAATTGATTTAAAAGAAATTACTGTTAAACAACTTGCTGAAGGCTATAAAGACAATGCGGAAGAAGGTGTAGAAGGGTATAACGGCAAACTTGATATACGCCCTCCATATCAGAGGGAATTTATTTACAAGGATAAGCAAAGAGATGCAGTAATAGATACAATAACTAAAGACTTTCCATTAAATGTTATGTATTGGGCTGTCAGAGAAGACGGGAATTTTGAAGTAATAGACGGGCAACAGCGGACAATATCTGTGTGTCAATATGTAAAAGGTGATTTCTCATTTAAAAACCTATATTTTCATAATCTTAAAAATGACCAACAAAAGCAAATCCTTAACTATAAACTCATGATTTATCTGTGCAGTGGTACAGATAGTGAAAAACTGGAATGGTTTAAAACAATTAATATTGCGGGGGAAAAACTAACAGATCAGGAACTACGAAACGCTGTATACGCTGGTACTTGGGTCTCTGATGCTAAAAGATATTTCAGCAAAACCGGCTGCGCAGCTTATGGACTAGGCAAAGATTACCTAAATGGCTCACCTATACGTCAGGACTATCTGGAAACAGCTATTGATTGGCTTTCAAAAAGCAATATTGAAAGTTATATGGCAGAACATCAGCATGACCCTAACGCGAATGAATTATGGCTCTATTTTCAAAGTGTTTTAAGCTGGATAAAAGCAGTATTTCCAAATTACCGCAAAGAAATGAAAGGAATAGAGTGGGGCTATCTATATAATGAATTTAAAAGGAAAAATTTCGATTCAAAAAAACTTGAAAAAGAGATAACAAAATTGATGCTAGATGATGATGTAACCAAAAAGTCTGGTATATATCAATATGTTTTAACGAGAAACGAGAAATATTTAAGTATTCGTTCTTTTACACCAAACCAAAAAAGAGAAGCGTACGAAAAGCAGAAAGGAAAATGTCCAGTCTGCAAAAAGCAATACGAAATAAACGAAATGGAAGCCGACCACATTACCCCTTGGCACGAAGGAGGTAAAACAATTACTTCTAATTGTCAAATGCTTTGCAAAGAAGATAACCGCAGAAAATCCGGTATATAAAAAATCAAATTACGAATTTTGTGAACTTAGCGTAAGAATGTCTTGCACTAATACTTATAATTAATTTCTTGGTAAATTTTAATGAAAATTAATCAAAATATAAAGCCATTGGTTGCAAGTTTACTACGATTAGATATTATCAAATATATTCATTCAGATAAATTTAGATACCTGATGCTTGAGGTAAAGCTAGATGAATTATGGGATAAGAAGTTACATGAACATCGCAGTGATACTTTGTATATACCAAAAAGATTTGAAAATGCATTTATTGACTTGTTATCCACAATTTACGAGTTTGACTTAAATGCCTTTATGAATATTATATCTAAAATACTTATTGATTTTTCGAAAAGTAACATTGTTATATATAATTTTTCTTTTGCCTTAACAGAATTAATGAAGCTAGGTATGAACAGGACTAGTTACGATACATTAAATAAAGTACTCTCAGCAAGTAATGCTTTTAAAAAAAGAAATTCAGTTATGGATGTCAAGGTTAATGAAAATGGAATTTTTATTTCCGGTCAACATTTTGATGCACTATATCATATAGATAATATTTTCGAGAAGGCTAATAAATCTATAGTATTAATAGATGGCTATATTGATAAAAAGGTATTTGACCTGTTTAAGAAAAAAAAGAAAAA
>JACSRR010000226.1 GCA_014879635.1 Ignavibacteriaceae bacterium
TCCGTCGTCGGCAGCGTCAGATGTGTATAAGAGACAGGTATTAGACGGTGCAACGAAAGAACCACTACCGTTTGTAAATATAGTACTTGAGGGTACAACAATTGGCGCAGCCACAGATTTAGATGGTAATTATGTTATACTCAATGTATCACCCGGTATCTACACTATCCGGGCTTCTGCTATAGGATATAATAGTGTAAGTGTACAAAATAAATCTGTTGCTACAGGCTTAACTACAACCCAAGATTTTAATTTAATGCCTCAAAGTATTGAACTTGACCAAGAGGTAGTTGTTATTGCCGAAAAGCCTTTAATTAATAAAGATATTACAGCTTCAACCGCAATTGTAGGTGAAGACCTTATTAGAGAACTCCCTGTAACGGATATTTCAGATATCTTAACACTTCAAGCAGGTATTGTTGTAGGCGGAGGCGGTGATATCCACATGAGAGGCGGTAGAAGCGGTCAAATAGTATATCAAATTGACGGTGTGCCTGTTACAGATGCTTTCGATAACAGTAGCGTTGTTGATGTTGGTACTAATTCAGTTAAAGAGCTTCAAGTAATTTCAGGTGCTTTTAATGCCGAATACGGGCAAGCAATGTCGGGTATTGTTAATATCGTAACAAAAGACGGGACTAATAATCTCAGCGGTAGCATTTCCGGATACTCCGGTGATTATGTTTCAAATAGAAGCGATGTTTTCTGGAATTTAGAAAAGCTCAACCCTGTTGCAATCAGAAACTTAGAAGGTTCTTTGAGCGGTGCTATTATCAGAGATAAATTTTTCTTCTTCTTGAACGGAAGGTATTTCTACAATGAAGGTTACCTTTACGGCAAAAGAACATTTCTGATGGATGACATCTCACGCGAAAACTCTGCAAATGCTAACTTCTTTTTGGTTGACGGTGCCGATACTTTGTTAAGACCTTTACAAGGTCCTAGAGGTGACGGTTCTTTTGTACCTATGAACGAAAACAATAGATATTTTGCTCAAGGTAAATTAACCTATAGATTGTTCTCCGGTTTTACTACAAGATTTAGTTATCTATGGGATAAGCAAGATTATCAAGATTATGACGGCGGTAACAGACTCACTCCCGATAATAATCTAAAAAGATACAGAAACGGAATAACAAACACTCTCTCACTAAATCATGCAGTTTCAAACTTTTCTTATTATACTCTTAATTTATCCTATTTTTTCAAAGATTACAGACATTGGTTATTTGAAGATATTTATACTAATAACCCTGCCAGACCAACTCTTTACATAGATAATAGATTAAAACAAAACCCACCTTACAGCTTTGATATCGGCGGAACAAATACTAACAGATTTGTTAGAAATACCGGTACATATTCTGCTAAATTAGATTGGGAAACACAAGTAAATAAAGAGATAAATATTAAGTTTGGCGGCGAATACAAAATGCATAGAATTTACTATGAGAATATTAGTTTAATTCCGATGCAGGTAAATGGTGTAGATGCCCGTCCTTACAATGTAATTATTCCGGAAGAAACTTCCACTTTAAAAGACACATATTTTAGAAAACCGACTGAAATCTCAGGTTATGTTCAGAGCAAATTTGAAGCATTCAACTTGATTTTTAACGCCGGCGTAAGATTTGATATGTTTTCACCTGACGGAAGAGTTTTATCAGACCCTGCTGACCCGGATATCTTAAGACCTGTTAAACCGGCTAATGTAAACACTCCTTTAGCTCAGCGTTATTCTTACTGGTACAAAGATGCAAGCACAAAAATGCAGTTCAGCCCAAGATTGGGTATTGCGTTCCCGATGTCAGACAGAGGCGTTATTCATTTCTCTTACGGGCATTTCTTCCAGCTCCCAAGCTATGAATTACTTTACTTAAATCCAGATTTCGAAATATTTGACGGATCGGGTAATGTTGGTTTGTTCGGAAATGCAGACTTAAGACCACAGAAAACAGTAAAAGGCGAAATTGGTTTAAAACAACAGCTTTCTGATGATATGGCTATTGATTTAACGCTTTTCTTCGAAGATTTTAGAGATTTAACCGGAACACAAACCGACCAAGTTTCGATATTCGGAACACAGGCAACATACAGTCAATTTGCAAACTCTGATTTCGGATTTTCAAGAGGCTTTATAGTTAAATTCGAAAAGAGATTTGGCGGCGGATTAGCTGTAAATGTTGATTACACATTTTCGGTTACAAAAGGTAACGCATCAAATCCTTCGGATGCAAGAAACGCATTATTAGGCGGTGCTTTCCCCGAGACATTTATTGCTGCTTTAGATTGGGACCAAACACATACAATCAATTTATCGGTTGCTTATTCGGTGCCAAATGATTACGGTTTCTCAATAATCGGAAACTTCTATAGCGGGCAACCTTATACTCCGGGCGTAAACAAAAACACCAGAGTTACTCAGAATGCTTTCCCGAGAAACAGCGGTACAAAACCAGATATCTTTAATTTAGATTTAAGAGCTTACAAAGAATTTATGATAGCCAACCAAAGAATTACACTTTTCTTAAGAGTGTTTAATTTGTTAGATCTTGATAATCCGAGAGGTTTATTTTCAGATACAGGCGATCCATACTTTACTTTCGGGCTCCTTGATGCAAGAAAGATCAATCCTGTTATGTATTATAACACTTTGGACGAGTTATTCACTAATCCGACCTTCTTCTCGGAGCCGAGAAGAATTGAACTCGGACTATCATATAACTTTTAATGCAGGTAGATTTTATGAATAAATATTTTTTAAGTTTTATTGTTTTATTCCTCTTAGCCGGTAGTACAATTGAGATAATTGCTCAAAATACGAGAGTACCGGGTAGAGGTGATGCTACACTCCGTAGAATCGGTTATCATACCGGTAATAGAGTGGGTATTTCGTATTATAATGACGGTCAAATTTCCGGTTTTAATACGGGCGTTGATATCAGAGGTGAATGGCCGCTTGGTTCAGGCGAAAATTATATCGGTGACCTTATTCCGCTTATTGGTTTAGAGTATATAACTAATTCGGGCGAAGTTCGTCACTCCGTTACAATTTCAAGAGGTCCAAGAAGAGGTCAATCAGACGAAAGACATCCACAGTTCGGTTATTTCTGGGGATTTAATCCGCTTCCCGGATTTCTAAATCCTAACAGCGAATCAGTTGCAATGAGCCATCTCCCCAATTCTTGGCCATTAGGCGGTTGGGCAGATAAGCCGAGTTATGTTGACGCAGAAGGTAAAACTGTTTGGAACGGTTACTTCGGTCAAGGTATTGCTCAAGCTGACCAAGAGTCTTATTACTGGGCTGACGATAACACCGATGATGAACATAACGGTGATTTTTTGCCTGATAGCAGAGACCCTTCAAGAAAAGGTATGGGCATTCAAATGTCGGTTAGAGGCTTTCAATGGTCAAGCTTCTTGGCAGCAAATTGTATTTTCTGGTTGTATGACATTAAAAATGACGGTACCACTATTTTCAGAAGAGCTAATTTTGGTACGGTTGTTGGTACTTTAGCCGGCGGTGACGGTGACAGTCAAGATGACTTAGGTTTTTTTGATGTTAACGACGCTATAACTTATTCTTGGGATGCCGACGGTGTTGGTAACAAAGGGCAGAAAGTAGGTTATGTTGGATATGCATTCTTAGAATCACCGGGCAACCCTTTTGACGGTATTGATAATGATGATGATAGTGAAGACCCTAACGCCCCCCGCTTTGTTGCATCAGATTTTGATTCCGTAAAATACGATGCAGGTTCAACAGTTGTTTTAATAGACGCATTAACTTATGGAAGAAGTCTTTACACCGTACAACCCGGAGTTAACACAGTTGTTACTTTAGGCAGAACAGTTACATTTGAAGCAGGCGTAACTTGGTTTAGAGAAGGTCATATTGCCTCAATAGTTAATGGTGTTTCAGTTCCTGATTCTTCATCTAATGACGGCTTTGACAATGATTTAGACGGATTAATTGATGAAAACCGTGCTATACATTTAGATACCAGAGTACTTAAAGGATTACCTGGATTAAAGTTCAAAGATTATAGAACAGGTAGAGGAGTAAATGCTCCGCTAATTGACGAGAGAAGAGATAATGATGCAGGTAATTTAATTCAAAGCTTTATTAAAGGCGATGACAATGTTGTAAGGTTAATTACTCACTGGTCAGGCGATGAAAACGGTAACTGGGTTGCAAGAGACTCAATAACAAACGAAATTAGAGATGATGTGGGCGCCGATGGTATCGGACCTCTTGATGATAATTATCCCGGTCCTGATGCTGACGGAACAGAAGGCAACGGAAGACCCGATCAAGGTGAGCCTAACTTTGGTGTTACTGACCCTGATGAATCAGATCAAATTGGTTTAACTTCGTTTAACTTTTTTGAACAAGCTTCTTCACCTGACTTGAGTCAAGATGAATTATTATGGAACAGAATGTTCCCCGGCAGGTTTGATGTTATTCCGCCGCAACCACAAGACGGTGACTTTATATATGCTTCGGGATATTTCCCGCTTGCACCAAATACAATAGAGAGATTTTCGGTTTCTCTTCTTTATGGTGAAGATGAAGCAGATGTTTTCAGAAGCAAAAGAATTGTTCAACAGATTTACAATTCTGGATATAAATTCCCTCAACCTCCTAGAAAACCAAAGTTGACGATAACTCAAGATAACGGAAAAGCTGTTTTGTATTGGGAAGGTAGAAACTCAGAAAACTCCATCGACTTTATTACAAAAATCAGAGATTTTGAAGGTTACAAAGTGTATCGTTCAACTGATGCAGGTTTTATCGATTCAAGAACAATTACAAACGCATTCGGTGTTTTAGCGTTCAACAAACCTGTTGCACAATACGATATTAAAGGCAACGGCATTAAAGGATTCTTTTATCCTTCAAGAGAATTGCTTGAGCAAGTAGGCGGCGTGACATATTATCTCGGTAATGATACTTCGGGTATTGTAAACAGATATGTTGATTCTACCGTAATTAAAGGGCAAACATATTATTATGCAGTTGCGGCTTATGATAGAGGTGATGCAGCGCAGGATATTTTCCCATCAGAAAACTCAATATTTATATTTAGAGATAATACCGGTCAGATACTTACAGACGATAACACCGGCTATATCACACCGGGTGATAGAGGAATTGGCTATGTTGATGCAAATGCTGAAACATTAAACCGTTTGGGCGTAAAAACCGGTACGGGTAATGTATTTGTTGAAGTGATAGATGCTTCGGCTGTTAAGCCTGATTACACCTATCGTATAATATTCTCAGATTCAACAATCTCAAGATACACTGAAAGTTGGTCGTTAATTAATACAACAACATCTGATACAGTAGTGAAAAAGAGCAATCAATTTGGTGGTTCAACTCCTATAATAGATGGTTTCAGAGTACAGATTGCAAATCAAAACACAATTAGAATTAATGTTGATTCTTCAAAATTTGTCGGAATCCCTGACACAAGTACAGCCAAATACAATTTTGCAGTAATTCAAGTCGGTAATTTCCGTGGTGTAGTAAAAGCAGACGATTATATTGTTGAGTTCTCAAATACAATAGTTGATACTTCATTACAATTATTAATAGGAACAAGCAATGTACCCTCGCAACCTGTTACATTTAGAGTAAAAAGGTTAAGTGACAATCAATACATTAAATTTGCTTATGCAAGATTTGGTACACAGGGTACTACATACAGTATATTTATTTTTGAAGAGATAAAAGGAACAAACTACAGAACTTGGAGAATAGATATCGAGTATCCTATTCCAAACAGACCTTTAGAAACACAAGGTAGTTTAAGATTGGTAACTCACAAACCGTTTAATTCAAGTGATGTTTTTGAATTTAATGTTTCTAGTGCTTATTATAATGCCGATTTAGCTAAGGATGAATTAGACAGAATAAAAGTTGTGCCTAATCCTTATGTTGTAACTCACTCTAACGAATCAAGATTGCTTAGTACGCAAACCAGCGGAAGAGGCGAAAGAGAAGTTAGATTTACACACATACCACCCGGATCAATAATTAAAATATTTACCGTAAGAGGTGAATTGATTAGAACATTGACTCATAGTGACCTTTATGTAGGAGATGTATATTGGAACCTTCGGACAGAAGAGAATATAGACGCAGCCTACGGAATGTATGTATATACGGTTGAAGTTCCTAATGTGGGAACAAAAATCGGTAAACTCGGTTTAATTAAATAGCGGAGAGTGTAAAAATGAAAAAATTAGCAATATTAATATTGACACTATTTTTAAGCACCGCCGCTCATTCTCAGAGTAAAGTAGGCTCTACTGCGGCACCCTTTCTAAACATAGGGATTGGTTCAAGGGCAGTTGCAATGGGCGGAGCTTTTACGGCAACTGCAAATGATGTTACAGCTCTTTATTGGAATCCTGCTGGTATTGCCAGAATGGAATCAAGCGGAGCTTATTTCTCGCACACAAAATGGTTTGCAGACATAAACTTTAATTATGCAGGCGCAGCTCTTAATATGGGCGGTATGGGTACTGTTGGTGCATTTGTAACTTATTTAGATTACGGAGAAACCGAAGTAACTACTCTTAGAGAACCTGACGGAACAGGTGAAAAATATGGCGCAAAAGACATGGTTTTAGGGTTAAGTTATGCAATGAATCTCACTGATAGATTCTCTATAGGCGGTAATGTTAAGTACATTAATCAGTCAATTTGGAATTCATCAGCCTCAGCTTTTGCCATCGATTTAGGCGTTCTCTTTCATTCAGAGATATATGGCTTGAGAATCGGTGCCTCAATAACAAACTTTGGTTCAGATATGACGATGGACGGAAAAGACTTATTCGTTCTTTATGATATCGATCCAAATATTTTCGGAAACAATGACCAAATATTGGCAAAATTAAAAACAGAAGGCTATCCGCTTCCGCTTACATTCAAAGTTGGTGTTGCAATGGATGTTGTAAATTTGGCTGAGCACAGATTAACAATCGGTGTTGATGCACTACATCCAAATGATAACTCAGAGAGTTTAAATATTGGCGGAGAATATGTTTTTAATAACCTTATTGCTTTAAGAGCAGGGTATAAATCTTTGTTCTTAGACAATGCTCAAGAAGGTTTAACCTTAGGTGTGGGTATAAACTATGACTTCGCACCAAATTTAGGTATTTCTTTTGATTATGCTTTTCAAGAATTTGGTATCCTGAAAAATACACAATATTTTTCGGTTGGTATCAGATTTTAAGTAGAAATTGAAGTCTTTAATTAACAGCGTAAAATAAATAGGAGAAAAACGCGATGAAAAAAATGATTACACTTGTCTTGTTCTTGACAGTATCAGCTTTTATGTTCGCTCAAAATAATGTGACTTTTCAAGTTAACATGGGCAAACAAATAACGCTCGGTAATTTTGATCCGGCAACAGACGTCCTCTATGTAAGTGGAGGTTTTAACGATTGGGGTACAGCTAATCCAATTCCTGCTCCGGCTGGCGGAGATTCTGTATTCTCAGTTACTATTTTAAATATCGGCTCAACAGGCGTTAACTTTGAATATAAATTCAGATTTCAAAAAGGCGCTAATGAAGTATGGGAAGATATTCCGAATAGAACCATGCAAGTAATGGGCGGTAACCAAACTTTAGATGTTGTCTATTTCAACAATAATGATTGGTCACCAACCGTTGAAGTTCAAATGATATTTACTTGTAACATGGAACTTGAAAAATTATCAGGTAGATTTAATCCGTTAACCGATTCAGTTTCTGTAAACGGTAACTTTAACGGATGGTCTTCACTTGTTGATTTACTTGAACCGGGTTTAGATCCTAACGAATACTCAGGTGTTGTTACTAAAGAAGTAGCCGTTGGAGAAGAATTAGCTTTCAAATTCTGGTACACACCTAATAATTGGGAAAGTGTTCCTAACAGAATGTACACAATTACACAAGAAAATGTTACTGCAGGATTATTTGAAGTTGTAAATGCAAGCTATAATGATGGTTCATTATCTACAGTTCTCAATCAACCATGTACCATTAAATTAACAGTTAATACAATTGGCGCAATTGATCCTAATGGCGTTCCTTTCCCTTCAGTGTCTAATGTGATTGTTGCAGGTTCTTCTGCACCGTTTGCATGGCCGCAAGGCGGATGGCCAACCAGTGATAGTGCTTTGGTTGTTAGATTGTTTGATGACGGTACTAATGGTGATTTAGTTGCCGGTGACGGAATCTTCACAAAAGATGTCGTTTTCCCTGCTTACACAACTTTAGGTGTTGAGTATAAATACGGAATCAATTTTGGATTACCTACTAACGGTGGCTCAAATGATAATGAAGGCGGAGTTGGTGCAAACCACTCATTCCCTTGGGCAATCAATTATATGAGTGCTACAGCAGTTGATACCTTTGGTATTATTAAACCTGCTAATTTAATTAATGTTGTTACCGGAATAAATGAATTAGGTGGAACTCCAGAAACTTTTGAGTTATCACAGAACTATCCTAACCCATTCAATCCTTCAACTTCAATTAATTTCAGTGTTCCTTCAACAGGTTTAGTAAACTTAGTTGTTTATAACTTGATTGGACAAGAAGTTGCAGTTTTAGTTAACGAAGAAAAAGTTGCAGGAAACTACCAAGTTTCTTTTGACGCTTCAAAATTACCAAGTGGTGTTTATCTCTACAAGATTTCTACCTCTTCATTTACTGCTACTAAGAAAATGATGTTGCTCAAGTAATTTGAGTTAATTAATTACGAGCCGGCTGTTAGAAATAACAGCCGGCTTTTTTTTTGAAAAAAAATAAATTTAAAGCAACTTTTAGCTTCTTAACTTATCTTTTATAGTAACAAAAATTAAAAATTATGAACCCTGCTTTAGAATTTACAATCTATTATAACAAGCACAAGAAGAAGATATTTAATTATATCTTCAAAATGATATGCAATAAAATTGTTTCGGAAGATATTGTTCAGAATGTTTTCCTCAAGCTTTACTCAAATTTGAAAAATATTAAAAACCAAGGAAGTATTGAGTATTGGTTATTTACTACAACAAGAAATGAAATTTATTCTTACTTAAACAAAAAGAGAATGAAAAACGAAAGATTTATTGATGAAGATATTTCAGAAATTTATCTTAAAAATGATTCTGAATTTCAAAAGGAACTTGACTTAAGAGAAGTTAAAGAGCTAATAAATGAAGAACTTGATAAACTTCCCGTTGAACAAAAAGAAGTGTTTGTGTTAAGAGAGTTTTCCGGAATGAGTTATTCCGAAATTGCCGGGTTAACCAATGTAGAAGAAAAAACAGTTAAGAGTAGATTATTTAAGGTTAGACAAAAATTGATTGAGAAAATATCAAAAAAAATTTCTTAAGGTGAAAGTATGAACATTATTGAATTAAAAGAACTTATTGACAGATATTACGAAAATGAGTTAGATAAAACAGAAGAGCTAACTTTGTTTACAGAATTAGCAGTTAATGAAGAAGGGCGAGAATACTTTAAGGTAGTTAATCTAATTAAATCATCAATTATTGCAGATTTAAGTGACTTTCCAGAAGAGTTAGATGAACGCATTCTAACTGTAATAGGAAGTACAGAGCAAGAGGAGATAAGTAAATTTTCCGGTTCATATTTGCAGGTATTTTCTTATGCGGCAGCAATTGTAATATTGATTGTTTCAGCATTTCTTTATTCAGAGTTTACAGCATACAAATCTGAATTACAGATACTTGATGCAAAACTAAAAAAGCAAAACCAAACAATAGAAATGTTATACAACAGTTATCCTGTAATAACAGTTAAACCATCACTAAATCAATAAGGAGTTAATATGCGAAAACTTAGCATAATCTTTATTTTATTACTAATTTTCTCAAACAAATGGGTTTTGGCACAAGACTCTGAGAATTTATTTGTTACAAAATTCTTCAATTTTACAAAAGCGGAAGAATCAGACTCAATATATTTTACCGTTGATAAAATGCCCGAAGTTGTTGGCGGAATAGAAGCTATAATGCAGAAGATCGTTTATCCTGCTAAAGCTAAAGAAAAAGGCACTACAGGTGTTGTTGTTGTATCGGCTTTAATTAACGAAGGAGGCAATGTTACTGAAACCGAGGTTTTAAAAAGTGTAGGTGACGGGTGTGACGAAGCAGCTGTTAATGCTATCAAGCAAACCAAATTTACTGCCGGTGAACAGAACGGTAAAAAAGTAAAAGTAAGAGTAAACATTCCCGTTTCCTTTAAATTAAACGGCAACGATAAAGTGAAAACAGAAGCCGTTAAAGATAAAGATGACCCTACTGTTTATGTAACTGTTGAAAAAATGCCTGAAATTGTTGGGGGTATAGTAGCAATTGTAGAGAAGTTAGTTTACCCTAAAGAAGCAAAAGATAAAGGTATTGAGGGAAGAGTTGTAATTTCTATGGTAATTGACGAGAGCGGAAATGTTACAAATACAGAAGTTCTTAAAAGCTTGGGATACGGTTGTGATGAAGCAGCAATTAAAGCAGTGAAAAGTGTGAAATTTGTTCCGGGTGAACATAACGGAGTGAAGAAAAAAGTAAAAGTAGTTTTACCTATTCAGTTTAAGCTGTAGTTGAGGGTGTAATTTCGGGGCGCCACGAAATTATATCAAATAACAAAGCACATTAAATTAGCTCAATTCTTTTATTCGAACAATTTTAATTGATATTTACGGCTAAAGTATTAGGAAAAACTAATATCTGTAATTCAATCCGGTTGAAATCGAAAAGGCTCTTTTTAATCCGTCAACATTTACATCTCTTTTAAGTAGTGGAACAGCAGCCGAAATTGAAAATGAAAGGGAACTGCTTAAAGGTTTACTTACAGATAATTGCACATTTAGCTGAGTTTGGCGGCTATTTGGAATATCTTCAAAAGTATCAGGAAGAACAATAGCAGGCTGAGGTCCGAATTTAATCTCTTTTTGAGAAGCCAAACCCAAATTTTGAATACCGATTAAAGCAAGATTAAATTTAAAATCGTTCAAAGTAATTGAGTGCCCTGCTCTTAACATTATATCGGGAGCTCTCTTTAAACGGGTAATTCTGTTTTCGCTTCTTGTTAGAGGCAATTGAAAGCCCAAAGTAAAATCAAAATTGCTATAGTACGCAGAAATACCGGATAGAATATCGTAAGAACCGAGTCCGTTTTGATATATTTGCGGTAAGAAATCTCCAGTATTTACATCTCCGGTAGGTAATTTTACTCCCAAAGCAAAAGAAAAAGTTAAATCAGGGTTAGGGTTGAGTTTCCGGGAAATAAGAAATACAAAATCACCGATACCATTGGTTGAAACAGATTCTGATGATTGAAAATTAAAAGGAAGCGATACAGAAACCTCGTAATCCTTAAACAAAGGGAACGAGTACCCTAATGTAATTGCCGAGAAATTTATTTTATCCGGATTTCCGCTGGTTCCGTAAGAAAATCCGGCAGAAATTGACGATAACTTAGACGGTTCATTTAGTTTTACATCATGATCACCCACACCACAAATACCCCCGTCAGAGCATTGAGCAAATACAAAATTAGAATTTGCAAAAAAGAAAATGATTAAAACTAATAATTTGAATTTTATCCGGGTCATAAGGCACTCTTTAAATTATTTACTAACTAAAAATAAGTAGTTTCAGAAATCGAAAAAAGGGAGTAAATTTTACTTATTTGAAAAAAAGCGTTATATTTATACTATTCTTTTGCCGATTGCAAAAAGTCTTCCACAACAGCATTTCTAATATACATCAAACTCTCTTAACAAACAGAGAAACCAATGAAAAATTCAGTATTTACACTATTAATAACACTAATTTTAACGGGAATACTTTTTTCTCAGCAATTTTCACCGGCAATTACTGATGCAAAAAGACTAATTTACGATGATTCAGGTGAATTTAGAGAAGGATTTTGTTCAATTAAAAAAGGAAATAAATGGGGCTTTATGGATACATCCGGAAATATTGTCCTCGATTTTAAGTATGAATTATCTTCATGGCAAATAGGTTGGCTCTATTTTCAAAACGGATTATGCCGAATTCCTACCTCTGAGCAGGGCAAAAAAGTCTTCATCTATATAGATACAAACTTTAAAGAAGTTATCAAACTTACTGATGTAGCAGATGCAACAGATTTTAGCGGTGATAGAGCTTTAGTTTTTCCGGCAACAAAGCCATCAAGGTTATATTTTATTGATAAAAGCGGTAAGGAAGTAGCAGGGTCATCAAAAAACTATAATTTTATTGCAGGAATAAAGCCTTTAGTTTTCAGTGAAGGTGCGTATGTATATTTTGACCCGGGTAAATCAAAATATATCTATGTTGATAATAAAGGAAAACAAATCATTAACGGAGAATTTGAAGATGCTATGCCGTTTAGCGAAGGATTAGCCGCTGTTCAAACATTAACCAATACAAATGAGAGGAAATGGGGGTTCATTGACATTAACGGAAATGTAGTTATTGATTACAAATTTTCGGAAAAACCGGGAGATTTTAGCGAAGGTTTAGCTTCTGTAACAGATAGACAATTCAAAAAAGGATATATCAATACTAAGGGTGAAGTTGTTGTAAAACCGGCTTATAATGCTGCATATCCTTACTTTATGGGGCATGCACTTACTACGGATTTGAATGGAACATATTTGATAGATACGGTAGGAAATGTTGTAAAGAATCTTGGAAATGACGGGCTTGCAGTTCTTGGATTAGACAAAGAAAGACAAATGTACACAATTTCATTAGGTGTAGGTTATGTTTTTGGTACAATGACCCCAATGGGTGAAATGATTTTTCCCCCATCATCAAAAACTAATGAAACTGAACGGGTTTTTCCGTTTATGACTCCGTTTTATTCTGATAGAGCTTATGCAAGGGCTTATATAGGTAATTCTACCGTTGAAGGGTTCATAGATATAAAGGGTAATTTTGTCATAATTAGAGAAGAGGAACAGTTCTAAATTTATTATATATTATGCGGAAGGATTAAAAAAAGAGTCTTCCGCATATCTTTATTCTTTAGTAAGGTTTTTCTGAATTATTCCTTTGGGAATTGAATCAATAATTTTTTCAGTTGCGCCAACCCTGCTGTTTACAAAGTTTCCGGCTATTTCTCCTGATTTTATCAAAAACTCTCTATTTCTTAGAAAAGATGCAAGTAGATAATAAAGCGACTTTGAAGAGTGCACAATAAATCCGCCCCCGGATTCAGCAAGATTGGAAGCCTCTTGTGAGTTGTAAATTTTTGGTCCGTAAATCACCGGAATACCATATACGGCAGCCTCTAAAACATTGTGAACATTACTTTTAAATCCACCACCTACAAATGCAATATCGGCTGAAGAATACAAAGCTAACAAAATTCCGATAGAATCAATTATTACAACTTGTTCACCATTGTATTGAATGAGGTGGCTAAACCTAATAGAGTTTGAAAAACTTTTGATTTCATTTTCAATTCTTTCAAGAGTTGGAATATTAGGTTCATGAGGTACAATAAAGAAAATTAATCCGGGATAATTTTTAAGCAATTTAGACATTGCCGGAAAAAAGTATTGTTCATCATCTTGCCAAGAACTGCCCGCCATTATAACAGTTTTATTAGCAACTATTCCGGGGTCAAATATCTTTTTATCTTTAGCCTCTGTTGCTTTTAAAAAAACACGGTCGTAACGCGTATCACCGGCTATTTTAATATCAACATTCTTGAGATTAAAAATTTGAAAATTTTCGAAATCAACCGGTGAGATACAAAAAATTTCGGTAAACATTTCAAATAAAAGTTTGTTAAACGACAAAAAAAGAGGATGCCTTCTTAATGAATTTTTCCTTAATGTAGCATCAACTAAAAATAACGGGATGTTCCTTTTTGAGGCTTCTAGAATAAAATTTGGCCAAATATCGTATCTAACTACAAAAATAATTGATGGGTTTAGTAAATCAAGGAAAGATTTTACATTCCTTTTTGTATCAATTGGCAAGTAAGTAATTATATCGGCAAAACTATATTTTAACGAATTTTCATATCCGGATGGGGAAAAAAACGAGACAATTATATTAATTGAAAAGGAAGATTTT
>JACSRR010000279.1 GCA_014879635.1 Ignavibacteriaceae bacterium
TCAAATTATTTATTTACAAAGGATTAATTTATGCCCGCTAAATCAACTACAATTTTCACAATAATGAAAGTTTTCACCTTCATTTTTTTAATAGGAATAAGCATTAAAACAGGTGCCATGCTTATTTCATTTTTTGTCAGTTTGTTTATTAATCCCGAAGCCGCAAAAAACCTGTATATGGGGTTAAATCTCCATCGGCTTTTAGTATTCAACATGACACACTATATATCAATTGTTTCATTGCTTCTTATAATTTCGGCACTACAAGTTACTATAGCACTTATAACATTTAACACCTTTCTAAAGTTGGATTTGAACAATCCTTTCACAGAGACTACAGGAAAACAAATTCTAAAAATAAGTTATATTGCTCTCACTACCGGATTATTAGCCCTCTGTGCTCACGGCTATACTAAAGTGATTTCGAAATCAGGATTCGCATTTTCTTTTAATTGGGGACATGCAGAGTTCCTCTTTCTTGCGGGTGTTATTTTTATTATTGCTCAAATCTTCAAACGCGGAATCGAAATCCAATCAGAAAATGAATTAACGGTTTAAATTATGGCTATTATAGTAAATCTCGATGTTATGATGGCAAAAAGGAAAATGTCGTTAAATGAACTTTCCGAAAAAGTTGATATTACACTGTCAAATTTATCGATACTCAAAACAGGGAAAGCTAAAGCAATCCGTTTTAGCACTTTAGAAGCAATTTGCAAGGTGTTGAACTGTCAACCCGGCGATATTTTAGAATTCAGAGAGGAGGAAACAAAAGAATAATCTGTAGGTGTGAAATGAAAATATTTAATAACAAGAAATAGTACAGTATATTGAAGGTTAAAAAATTCAGAGAAAATAAATGAAGTCAAAAAAAGTGCGTAAAGAAACTAAAACAAATGCAGAGATAATACAAGAAAAAGTAAAAAGGATGATTGAATTAGAACAAATTAAGGCTGAGTTATCGTTAATAGTAGCTGAGCAAAATATAGAAAAAAAAGTGATGGATATTAATACTAAAAAAATAGAATTGGAACTTGATCTTGCAGAAAAAAAGAAAGCGAGTAACGATAAAAAAGGCTACTAAAAAATAACCCATACTTAAGTAAAAAGCCCGGTATATTTAGTATGGGAGGTTAGAAATGTTTTAAATCCTTTATGAGATCTTAAAAGCATTTTCTTTGCATTTTTAATTGGTTCTAAAGTTAATATTTTTTGGGTATTTCGCTATGTTAGTAGTGAATGGCATATAGATAATTTAACTCCAAACTTTTTACTTTTCCCTCTACACTCACTGTGTTCACTCTACGGTTAAATTAATTTTTTGTCACCGAAAAATCCAATATGCTATTTTCTTAAGTCTCCAGCATTTGCCACTAATAACTAAGTACTTTTTTCCTGCATTTTTAGTATATTAAGAGTTCAATAAAACTTAATTAAGGTTTTCCCGATGAAGCAACTGCTCCTTTTTCTTTTTATATTAACCTCAATAAATCTAAACGCTCAGATTTATCCCGACCAGCATTTCAGAATGGAAATTGATTCTCTTTCAGCAAGTATTGAATCAAGTCAAGGGGTAAAACTTAGCGATGACGGTAAATCCTTCATTCTTGAAGATGGTGTACTTGAAGGATATATAATTTTTAAGCCACAAAGTTCCGCTCAGCCGTTTAATCAGGGGCTCCCTTCTTGGAACGGAAAAAGCTTTTCTCAAACTAGCTCTTTCAAAGTTCAAATGAGATTTCCTCACGCTTCTTCATGGTCACCCTGGCTAACAGTCGGTTATTGGAAAGATAATATTTGGCCCGCATACGGAACTACTTCTTACGCCGGCGGAAAAATTGATATTGATTATGTTTTATTAAATTCATACAGGAGTCAATGGCAATTCCAAGTTTTATTAAAAAGGACATCTATTGCTGCTCCTTCACCTTCAATTCACAGATTAAATTTTGCGATTAGTGATTCAAGAACTACCCAACAGGTTAACATAACTCAAATTGTTGCAGATAATCCCGAAGCAATTTTTATCCCTACTAATTTTATCTTTCAATATAGTGTTGACCCAACAATAGGTCCTGACATTTGCTCCCCTACATCAGTCTGCATGGTCTTAAAAAGTTACAACATTGAAGTTAATCCTTTAACTTTTGCTCAATCAACTTATGACCCTTATCATTCTCTTTTCGGAGTTTGGCCTCGGGTTGTACAAAATGCGTCAGAATATGGATTAGACGGTGCCGTTACCCGCTATAGAACTTGGAGCGAAGCCCGTGAAGTATTAGCTAACGGCGGTAGAGTTGTTATGTCAATTGGCTCCCCTCTTTACACCGGTCACTTACTTATGTTAGCTGGTTTTACTGCCGACGGAAAAGTCATAGTTCACGACCCCGGTAAAAGTGCCGGATATTCTCTAATCTATAACAAAACAGATATCACTCGCTCGTGGTTTTCAAAAGGCGGAATTTCTTATACTTTTTATCCCGAGGGCGATAACCCTACCTCAGTGGATGATGTAAATCAGACTAATTTGGTTTCTGACTATAAACTAAATCAAAATTATCCGAATCCGTTTAACCCCTCAACAGTAATTTCGTTTTCTGTACCGGTTAATGAGTTTGTTACTTTGAAAGTTTACGATTTACTTGGCAGCGAAGTTGCTGTGCTGTTAAATACAGAACTACCTGCCGGTAACCATAGCGTTAATTTTAATCCGGGAGATTTAGCCTCGGGTACTTATATTTATAGATTAACTGCCGGTAATTTTTCGGAAACTAAAAAGATGTTTTTAATCAAATAGTTACCGTTACCGGTTTATACCGGATCACTTTCCGGAACCCAGTTTTTTTTCAAAGGCGGCATTATTTTATTGACCGCCTTTTTTACTTTTAATAATTCACAATTTCTTTCTTATTTTTACATTAATAATAAGTGAGTGTTTTACATCGACCTTTCTAATATTTCGAAAAGTAGTTTTAATAACAAACTTGACGCCGCAAAAAACGGTGATAAAAAGGCTGCCTCTTCTCTTTCTCAGGAAATCAGGGAAGTTGCTCTTGCTTATTTTGAGTCAAAGTCTAATCAAGAAGAGCCGCTTTTAGAAACCCCTCAGGTTCTTGCTTCAAATGTTCAAGCCGCTTTTGCTAAAAGACTCCCTAAAATTAGCAAAGTCGAAAACTTTCTTATTAAAGAACTCCTAAATTCTTTCTTCCAATTTGATGCAGCAAAACATTTCCCGCATAAAATCGATTCTTCTATTCCTGTAAATAAAATTGAAGAGAAAATTCCTAAACTTTCGGAGGAGAAATCTTACATACTAAGCTTGTGGTTTGAAGCAGGTTTAAATATTGCGGAAATTGCTTTTTTTATAGACTCTAACGAATCAAAAGTTGCCGGATTATTTATTGAAGCCGTTATTGAAATTAATTCCGGAACTGTTCCCAAAAAGATCTCCTCTTCAATTATTAACTTTGTTAATAATTATAAAAATCTCGGAAATAATACAGTTACTAATACTGATCCGGAAGATACAGAGTTATCAATTTTTGAAGGATACATAAAGGAATGCGAACTTTTTTTCGAAAATTATTTTCTTAGTAAGCAAACTTTTTTTGCCTATGTATTGGTGAGCAATTTCTCGGGAATTAAAGGATCGCTGCCCGAAAGGGGTGCAGAGATTTATCAAGCAAAAATCTCCCGGTCTGATTATATTTTTAATTATTCCGAAAAGTGCAAGGAAGAACTCTACTCAATTTATCTTTTTTTGACCGAAATGCTCTCTGAAGAAAACCAAACGGGTAATATTAAAAATCACCCGTTTGTTATAAAAAATAGAATGCGGTTACTAAAAATTGCAGGTAGTATTGCGGTTTTATTTCTAATTTATCTTATCTCTTGGTTTGTTGATTCTTTTACAACGCCGGTGTTTAAAAATGACGGTGTATTTAAGACCGGTGCATTTAAATACAACAATCAACCTGAAGATAGCCCATTGTTTCAGGAGGGTGCTAAAGCTCTGAGTAGTAATAATACTAAATTGGCTATCACTCAGTTAGAGAAATATATCAAAGAATCGGAATATTATGTCGAAACTTTTTATCCTCACTATTTATTAGGACAAGCTTATTTGATTGAATCCCGGTCTACATTTTTGGGATTATTTCCTTTCTTTTTAGATGAGGACCTTCAAAAAGCGATTTTTCACTTTAGCGAAGCAAAAAGAAAAAATATTAGCGGTTTTTATCCCGGGTTAAATGATGACGCCGACTTTTTTTTAGGGCTCATTTACCTTATTGCCGGTAATTATTCCCAAGCTGAATATTACTTTAATACTGTAATACAAAACAACGGGAATTATTCAACACGAGCACAAGAATACTTAAAATTGATCAAGCAGTAACATTCGTTTACTTTAAGATTTTTATTTCTGTATCATTAGTTCTTGAGCAGACATATTATTTCGCGAATCAAAAAGATATTATTCGTATTTTACCGTAAATTTGTACAAAGTTTATAATTTAATTTTATTGCCGATTGCAAATGTCACTACTTAAAAACATTAAATTCTCTGACCATCTAAAATTAAGCATACTTATCCCTTTGATTTTTACAGTCATTAATTGGACTGTAATGATTATTGCAGCTATCTTCAAAATTTCTCTGGGGGCTGACTGGGGAATACTTCCACGCAGTATTGATCACATACAAGGTATAATTACCTCGCCTATGGTTCACGGTGATTTTGCCCATTTAAGCTCTAACACTCTTCCTGCTTTTTTTATGGGCGTTGCCATCCTCTATTTTTATAGAGAATCTGGCTACAAAGCTGCGTTGATTTGTTATATAGCGCCGGGGTTATTAGTTTGGATATTCGGTAGAGAGAGTTATCATATCGGAGCAAGCGGTGTTATTTACGCTTTAGCTGCTTTTTTGTTTTTTAGCGGTGTGTTTAAAAGAGACATCAGGTCAATAGGTATTTCTCTCTTGGTTGTTCTTTTTTACGGCGGTATGGTTTACGGAGTTTTTCCCGGTGCACCAAACATTTCATGGGAATCGCACCTGCTTGGTGCAGTTGCCGGAGCCGTAACTGCTTTTATTTTTCGTAAGAAGGATAAAATTAGAAAATACGACTGGGAAGACGAAGATGAAGAAGCCGATTTTAATGAATATCAATCGCGCTAATTTATAAGCCCTTCACCCTTTTCACCTTAAACAACAACGGCGTTTTTGATTTAATTATAATGCCCGGCGTAATCTGGGGTGGTATTTCGGCTGAGTATTCGAAATCATATTTACTGAGTATTAACGCCGATATCAAAGCTATTTCGGTTGATGCCAATCTTTTTCCCGTACAGATATGCGGACCTTGACCGAACGGTATATAATCAAACCTCGAAAATTCGGGATTACTCTCTTCGTCAAATCTTTCGGGATAAAACTTTTCGGGTGCATTATAATATTTGCTTAAACGATGCATTAAATACGGACTAATCATCAAATAAGCTTTCTTAAAAATCTTAAATTCGTCTGCAATATCCTCGTTTTCGGCTATCCTGTAAAAAGCCCAAGCCGGCGGATATAACCTTAGAGATTCTTTAATACCGTTCGTCAATTTTTTGTATTTCTGAATGGATTCTAATGTACCCGGAATACCCAAAATTTCAACCTCGTTTCTAACTTCTTCCAAATATTCTTTGTTTTGCGAAAGTAGATACCAGAACCATATTATCCCTTCGGCAACTGTATCAAAACCTGCAAAAAGGAATGTCATTATTTCATCCCGCATTTGAAGGCGACTAATAGCACCGGTTTTAATATCCTCCGTCAAAATCTCAAGTAAACCCGTAGTTTCCAATTTCCCGGCAATTGAATCGTCAATTATTTTATATGCAAAGTTGTTCAAATATTCTAATGCTTGATTATACTTGTTCTCCTCTCTTTTAGCAACACCCGTTAATTTAAGCGGAAAACCAAAAATCCGCCTAACCATTGCACCTTTAATTGAAGTATAGTCTAAAACAAAATCAAGCTCTTTAATTATTCTCTTTGTATCAAACTCTAAATTTTTTGCGAACATTGTTCTTATTAAAATTCTGAGCATCATCTCTTTAACTGAGTCTTGCAATTCAATTTCACCGTTTGAATTTGAAACAGAATCTAATATATGAGAAAATGTTTTTGTCTCTTCTTCAATAACCGGGAAAAAACTTTCAATATATTTAGAACGGAAAGCAGAGCCTATTTTTTTCTGTTGACTTACCCAATACTCATTGTTGCTTGTGAATAAACCGTTTCCGAGCAGAGGTTTAATCCCTTCGAGAGATTCACCTCGCGGATAATTTTCGTAATTTTTCTTGAGGATATGTCTCAGAAGACTTTCATCATTAATCAAATAGAGGTGGTATTTACCGAGTCTGAAAGGAATTATCTTTCCCCCAGACTCAACAATTCCGGTGAGTTTTTTGAGCGGGTCTTTAATTAAAGCGGGAATGATTCTAACGAACTTTAAGCCGTCGTATCCGGGAATTTCTTTAATATCAATGATTTTCAATTAGATAAAACTCTTTTTTTGTTAGCTAAATGTAACTATTGTATTACTAAAAATTTTACCTCAACTTTTTAAAGAATTTTATTTATAGTGTTGCAAATAAGTCATTACTTTTCGTAAATTGAATAATTCAATAAATGAATAGTTGGTTAAATGGAAAATCCTTCATTAAAAACGGGCAATTTTTTCGATAATCTTACCGGTTATTTTGTTCGTCAAGCTAAATCATTCTCTGAAAAACAGGGAATAAATCTAACTCATCAAGAACTGACGGCAATTAATATAATTGGCAGCCGTGAAAACTGTATCATGAGCGATGTGGTAAAGTACTTGAAAATACCCAAAAATAATATGACCGTTCTAACCGATAGATTAGAAAAAGACGGCTTAGTTATCAGGAAAAAGTCAGACAAAAACAGAAGAATTACTTACCTCGTTTTGTCAGACCGCGGGCAGGAACTCTACTATGAATATCTTGAAGAGCGACTTGAACTTGCCGAAAATCTTCTATCAAAATTAAATCAATCTGAACGGGCAACACTGCTTGATTTGATTGATAAAGTTGAATTGTTGATAGAGGGGTGAGAATGATAAGATTCCAAATTATTAAAAGAGGATTATAAAATGAGTAACTTTTCAATTTTTATACAAGATGATTTAGATTTAATTAAGTCTGAGATTTTCACAAATGAAGATATATCGAAACCTGAAAATAGACTCAATTTGGCAATTTTTCATCTTCAAATGTACCAACCTTTTCATGATTGGTTTTGTGGTAAATTAGACATTAAAAACGACAGTGTTATCTACCCTACACAAACAAACAGCGGTAGCAGGCCGGATTTTATAATAAGAAATGGCAACCAAATAATAGGGTATGTTGAAGTAGAATTGGGAAGTGAAAATACAGCTCAACTTGCCGAGTACCGCAGGAAGTACAAGGCAAAAGTTTATTCAATATCAGGGTACCGTAACCAAGGATGTGATTTAGGACTTGATGAAATGGAAGAATACATCAAATCCGAACTTAAAAATAATGCTAATGTTCAGACCAAAACTTCTTTAATTTACTTACTCAATCTTATAAGCACATTTGGAGGTAGGAACTCATCAAATATCAGAGTAGATGTTTCTGAAAAAATGCTAAACCATCCTTTTGTTAGTCAGATTCTTAATAATTTATCTGAGTTCGCTCCACCAAATGGGGAAAGTAAAAAGCCATTTCCCGGATATTATTATATTGATACTGTTAAAGAGAGTGGTTTTTCATTCAAAGTTTATTCGAGAATATCTAAAAATAAATTGTTATCAATATTTGCAATCTCAGGCGGAAGAGAGCAAATTATTATTCAGTCCTCAAAAAAATATGATCATTATCTACAAGACAGGGAAACTAAACATGTTAATGATTGGGTTAATTTTATTATAAATGAATTCGGCTGTAGAATCGATAACTTAGATTTTGACCAAAGATTAAGTATCCCGATTCATATTGTGCAAAAGAAAATTGATAAGTTCACTGATTTAATTAAACCACTAATTTAGAAAATGGATCAATCTACTTTATCTCCTTCATCAATCTTCATTTTTAATTTACCGGCTGTAACAGATTTAAGTGCCTCAAGATTTTCCATACTTAACATTTTAAAAGCTTCGTCACGCAGTTTACCCCATTTATTATGCACGGGGCAGGGGTCAGTATCAGAGCAACCCGGGAAACCGAGTACACAACTTTGAAAAAGTTTAAACCCGTCTATAGCTTCAACTACATCAATTAATCTTATTTCGGAAGGCTTCCGGGCTAAGAAAAAACCGCCGCCTCTTCCCTTCTTTGAACCTATTATACCACTATCGGTGAGCATTTGCAAAATTTTTGCAACATTTTCCTTCGGCATTTTTAATTCTTCAGATACTTCGGTTGCAGTGTAACGCATCTCAGGTTTGATGCTTAAGTAGAGAACAATTTGAAGAGAGTATTCACAAGTTTTGCTAAATATTACGGTCATGTTTTTGATTTTTGAAGTTGTTTAAAAGTTGATTATTTCGATATTTAAATTTTAAAATTAAACAATTTTAATCAATATTATCAATAAGAAATTTATTTCTGATTAAGAAAAAAATGATAAGGAGAAAAAATGAGGAATTTCTTTGTTTCAATGTGTATTTTTCTTTTCACATTCACTCTAAAAGCTCAAGATAATTTATACGCTTGGACTCCGGAAGTTATTGCCGGTTTTAACTTTAGTCAGGTGTCATTCAGCAATTGGGCAAAAGGCGGCGATAACTCCCTTTCTTGGAGTATTATTGGGAGCGGAAGTTACAATTACAAATCATCAGATTGGCGCGTAACTAACTCTCTCAAAATTGCTTTCGGCAGAACTCAAATAGGGGATGAGGCAAGCAAACAAAATGAAAATGAGATTTGGATAGAAAACCTCGTTGCACGTGATTTCGGCTGGATTTTCAAAGCTGCCCTTTCAAACACTTTTAATACTCAAATTACCACCGGTTTTGATTATAAATCTGACCCTGCTGTTGCAGTTGCTGATTTTTTTGACCCCGCTTACATTTATCAAGGTATAGGTCTTCTTTATGACGAGTCGCCCGTTGTTAACACCCGCTTAGATTTAGCACTAAGAGAAGTTTTTACCAACACTTATAACTCGGTAACCGACGATCCTTCTACTCCTGAAATCGAAAAGTTCAAACTTGATATCGGCTTAAGCAGCACAACAAATTTAAATTGGGTGGTTGACGAAAATTTAGTTTACAAATCTTCATTATTTCTTTTTAGTGCCTTCAACAAGTTCGATATTTGGGATGTCAGATGGGAAAACACAATCTCTGCACAAGTTAACAGTTGGTTTAGCACAAATATATCAGTTATACTTGTTTATGACGAAGACCAAATTCAGAAAACTCAATTAAAACAAGCACTACAAATTGGTATTGTCTTCAGACTGCTCTAATCACATTTATAAGAATAATTGCTTTCTATTCCTTGAAATTACTGACTGATTTTGCTTGAAAAAGGAGACAAATTTGGGGTGGTTCATACCGCCCCAATGTTTTACAAAAATTGCACTTAATATAACTTTATAGTACCATCCGGGAGGGATTTATATTTTATCTTTTTGTTTACCAATAACTTAAAAGTTTGAAGAGTCAAACTGCTAAGTTAATCCAAACTTAAAATACTGCTTTTTCTCCCCTTCAAAAAAACAATTATTAAGACCAAAATACTCAATGATACTTGGTAGAGTGTCTCTAATTTTTCAAACGGAAGAGGTATTAAACCGTGACGGCTGTTTATTATTGATAGAAACGCTATAAATAAAATTACTACCAAAAATATTAAGTCTCTTCCTTCAGGCTTTTCTCCAAAGTAATCACGCAATATGTTTAACAATACATACAGGTAAGCCGGGAAAGCTATTATCAGTAACCTGCCAACTTCGGCAGCAAACAACAACATTATCATGCTAAGAAGAACTAAAAGAATATACTCCGGTTTTTTCTTTAGCAGGAGAAGGTTTTTTTTAAAGTCAAATATCAGTAATAGCCAAAAAGGTGTAAA
The DNA here is from genome assembly GCA_014879635.1 of Ignavibacteriaceae bacterium. Lineage (GTDB taxonomy): Bacteria > Bacteroidota > Ignavibacteria > Ignavibacteriales > Ignavibacteriaceae > BA9. Next base: position 10,122 of record JACSRR010000279.1, read on the forward strand.
AGTTGATAGTACGGCATAAATAAATATTAACGGTGATTCTGCTTTGTAATTTAAATATCTGAGCAAGAGTGTAAAATAGTCTGCATTTCCTGAGTCTTGTATAAAAACACGCAGCAATACGAAAACTAAAACCGGTAAAACCAACGGCAAAATGTAAGTAGGAGTAACTTTCTTATCCTTCAAATAAAAACTAAGCATAAGGACCGGTAAAATAATCACGCCTGCTTCTCTGGCTAAAAGCGAAATGCCTAAATAAATTGATATCAGCCACATTCTTCTTTGGGATACCAATTCGGCAAAAATCAGAAAATAAAATATTGCGGCTACCGTATCATTAATCTGGTAAAAATCCCACATTAAACGGGGGAAAACTTTCTTACTGAACAACAAGATAAGCGAGCCGGTTAATGAATAGAGAGGTGAAAATCCGGTTTTAGTCAAAAAATAGTAACATGCAAATGCAAGTAGAAACCCGGCAATTGTTTGCAATAATAAAAAGTTTGTTGTTAAATCAAACGGTAAAAGTGTTGCTAATACACTTCCAAATATTCGATATGCGAAAGGATGCTCAATCTTTCCCGAAATATCAGGCATCTCTTCGGCAATCCGGATGTAATGACGGGCATCAAGTATTGTATAATTATCACCAACCGATAAGTCAACCACACCGGAGAGAATTATGACTGCGGAGCAAACTAAAACTAAGACAAAAAGGGCTGTATTTTGGTTTTTCAATTATCGTTTATTTGGCAAACTTTTGAGAATCATAAATTTTATTTACACCGTTAGCATTGTTTGGCAATAAACTATGAGCAACTCTTTAGAGTTTCATAAGTTCATTTATAGTACGATTCATCTATCATCCCTTCTTCAAACAATTCTTTTAATACAATTTCAACCATACTGCTTTTAAATGAGAATTCATATCTTATATCATGAACATAAGCTTTAATTCTCATCTTTAACACAGCTTTTTCTGTCTTCATTTCACTTGCAAAGTTAACTGTAACCGGCTTCTCCAAATAAATAAAAGGAGATACTTGAGCTGCTTTAATTCCTATTTCTCTTGCTCTTGAAGTATCAATCCAATAAGGAAGAAAAATTTCGGCAACAACTTGGCAATCGGGTTCACCGCTGTTTGAGTTTGAAACAGGTTGATTCATAATTTCACCATTCGGAATTGAAACAATAGAATCATCAGGCGTAACCACTCTTGTTGAACGGAGTCCTATTTTTAATACTTCCCCATAGTGGCTACCTACTTCTATTTTGTCACCGACCTGAAAAGGTCTATCTAACAAAATCATTATACCGCCAAAGATGTTTTTTAGAAAGTCTTGAGCTGCAAAACCGAGAGCTATACCTGCCGAGGCAGTAAATGCAAGTAATGTTTCAATGGGCGGTTGAAAAATTCCCTGAATCACAATATACATTATGGTTAGCCAGCCAAATATTCTTATAAATGTTGCTATTCCTTTAAAAGTAATCCTGTAATTTGCACTCTTTTCAGCCAGAATGTCAAAAATCTTTGTGATGTATTTAATTGACATATAACCGACAAAAAATATTATCAATGTGGCAAGAATTTTCCAAAAGTTGATGATACTCATCGGGTTTTTATTCCCTTCTTCCTCAATTTTGGTTTCTGCAATTTGTTTGATTGTATCTACAATTGTTGAAGTTGTGATTACTGAGTCTGCCCCTTTTAAACTCGTTGAAAGTAGTATTAAAAAAAGCAGTAACGGAAATATTTTCGAAATTGTTTTTATCATAGCTATTTTATAATATTTTTTAACTTCATAATTGTAATAATTTGATTGTAAAGTAAAGGATTAATCAAAAAACTATCATCTCTTTTAAGCAATAAACCATCATCGTTTAACAGCGAAAGAACTAAAGAGCTACGCGATTCAGTATATCTGAAAATTTTTGTATGATCTTGAACTGTTAATCCGTCGTTTATCATAATAGCCGAAAGAGTGTATAGTTTTTCGTTAGATAGCGAATTCAGAAAATTAAAATCCAACTCAAGCAGCGGCGATATCTTAATTGTGTCATTACCCGCTTCAGTTGCAGAACGAAGCCAATAAAGAAATGATATCGAAATATTGTTTCCGGCTATTTTATTCAGAGTCTTAAAATATTCCTTGCTCAAATATTTCTGTCGTTCTTCATCGTTTAGATTTTTGAATTTCTTTTGATTTAACTGTGCTTCCGAAGCTTCAAAAAACAGATTGTAGCCTGTTAAATTATGCCGTCTGAGAATTATATTATTGATATCATTAGGGGTAAGCTCTAACAGCGGTATTATAAATCTGAAGTTATCGTACAGGTTATAAGTCTTATCTAAATATCCTGCTCCTGCTTTCTTTGAACTGCAAACAAAAAAAACATTTTTGCCGGCTTTAGTTAATAATTCGTACAGCAATCTGAGAGCGTTAAACCCGCCCGGTATTTTTAGAAACAGTTTATTAACATTTTCTATTACGAGGATATACTTTTTTTCTAACGAATTAATCTCGTCAATCAAATTATTTATCGATTTACACTCTTCAAAACCGAACAATCCTGAAATTTCCGCAATAAAATCCTCCGTCTGATAAATATTTCTCGAAAGCTCTGTTTTTAATACTAGATACTCATCACCGGCATAATTCAGGAAAATATTGATTAAAGATGTAACTCCGCTACCTTTAATACCGGTAATTAGAACAGGAGAAAATTTCCCTTTTTTCCAATTATTATAAGCTTTAATTAACTCGTTTTTGTTCTGTTCCCGCTTGATAAAGTATCTCTCATCGGTAAGCGGTTCAGGTTTGTAGAGTCTGATATAGATATAAGGCAGATTACTGATTGCAATTTCGGTATCTGCTAAGTAGTCTGAAAGGTCGCCGGTAATTTTGGTTGTAGTTTCAATTATACCGTATTCATACTTTTTAGCTTCAATATATTTTTTGGTTGAGCTGTAATAAGTTTTGGTTTTTTGAATTGCAACCGGAACAATATATTTAATCCCTTCAAAAACTCTGGTCTTAATTTTTTTTGCATTAGAGAGCGAGAGCGCCTTAGCAATTCTAATTTTTGCTTCTAAAACTTTATCAATTTCATTAATGGCGGTGTTCTGTTCGTTAAAAGTTTTTACAGCAGTACTTAATTTCTCAGTTGAATACACCTTAATTTCTTCGAAATCTTTTTCAATCTGGTTTATTTTAAGATTTATTCTTTTAAAGGCGTCTTCAAGTTGATTTTTAACTTGTTCTGCGGTGCCATTTTCTAAATCGTGAAAATTTATAGCTGAATCAAGATTAAATTCGGCAATATCTTTAACTTCGGCAAGCAACCTCCTAACCGTAATAATCCCTTTTGAGATACTTAGTTTGATAAGTTTTAGCTTGTTTTTTAGCCCGTTGAGCGCTTCATAAGAAACTAAATCTCTCGGCGAAAAGAAATTTATATCCCGCATACTTACCGCTTTTTTCTTTGCGTCTATCACTTCTATAACACCCCGTTTAACAGGTAATGTATTTACTTTCGCGGTAATCTGATTTTCGAAGTTTTCGATTATTAAAGAAATTTGAAGTTCGTCAAAAACCCCCTCCATTTTTGGGACAAACTCCGATCCGATTTTTGCGTGTATCCCCTCTTTTAAACCTGCTAAACTTGCTTTAAGATTTTCTTCATTTATCTCCGAAACCGTTTTATTCAGTTCGGTTACTAAACCGGAAAGCTCATCAATTAAGGGGAGTATTTTGCCTTCTATGTTTGATTCTAATTCATCTCTAGCAATTGCAAGTTCAGATTTAGTTGATGTATATAAAAGTAAGGTTTCTACTAATAATCTAAAACTTTCAAACTCTACAAAAATTCTATTAAGAATGAGGGATTGTTTCTTCTTGCTCTTTTTATCAATCTTTTCAAGCCGTTTTTCCAATTTTTTGAATGTGAAAAGGTTTCCCGGAAGTTCATAAGTTCCTGCTTTCAGATTGACCGTAA
>JACSRR010000248.1 GCA_014879635.1 Ignavibacteriaceae bacterium
TGAATTTGCCTCTCATAAAGATAAATCAAAAATTAAATCATTTGATGAAATTTTTCTGTTTCTATTTGAATTATTTGCTGCAGCAAGGTTATTAGTGATATTTATAGCATCAACCTGCAAACTAAATTCTTTAACTAATCTTATCCTTGATCTTATACTTTTTTCGGCACCAAAACCTTTCTCTGTACCTCCGGCAAATTGAGAAAGACTCCTTCTCTCAGAGAATCGAAATCTGAAGTTTAATTCTGAACTATTTTCAAACAAGAAAATATCTTGTTGAATTAAATCATAACCTCTTATAGTGTTTTTTTCATCTCTGAAAGCCGAGAAATTTAGCAGATAAATTTTGGCGATATCAGGCTCTTTGCTGTTTTCCTCTATTCTTAGTACTGTTTCAGTCGAAATATTTTTGAGTGCTTCTGATAAAAAACCGAAATCACCTACTAAGCGGTCAAACTGTATTTTAAATCTTACACCGGCTTTAAGATCAATTACCGGGAAAAGCTCATCAGTAGGGAGTGTAACCGCAATAAATTCCCCGTCAAAAAGACTCAATTCAAATTCATTTTCATCAGCAATACCATTATTATTCAAATCACCCAAGTAAATGTAATTGCCTCTTCCTTTTTCAACTTTTACAAAAACCCGTTGTAATATCGATTGTCTCTGAGTAGAAGCTTCATAGAAAAAGTCTCCGTTAATGCTTCTATCAAATAGATTTAGCCGTGATCTCGATTTAATTAAAACTGTTTGAACATCAGTGTAGCCTAATAATTTGAATTCGTTGGTATATCTTTTTTCTCTAACTGTAACCCGTAAATCAGTGTTAAAATCGCTTGAACCATCAAATATTAACCCGACTTCCTGCCCTGTTGCTTTAGATTCTTTAACAAAAATTCCGTTAATTGGAAAGGTTTCTTCGCGATAAGATAGTTTAGCATCTAAAGTGATACCCCAAAATTTTTCGGATTCGAGTAAAAAACCTGCTTCATAAAAGGATAAGCTGTTACTGTTTAATAAATCTGACGAAATGTTTTTTTCTTTTTTTGATTCGCCTTCATAGTAAATTCCGGGTTTTAAAAAAAACGGGTCAAAAATAATACTCCCCTTCTGTTTTAGCCAATTTCCGGTGGAAATGCGGCTCGTTTTGGTTGTATATTCAAGACTATAAGAAGTCTTTATCAAACTATCTAATTTAGATTCAAGATTTACGAAATATCTTTCGGAACGATTGTCATCACCTGAAGAGAGTCTTCCCATTCCTGAATTTATTCTGAATTTAGTTGAGTAATTGTGATTAAGAGTAATTTCGGTTAAATTTTCATCCGAAGGTTGTGGGTTTGTTCCGGTGTAATATTCCCTGTCAAATTCTAAAGAGTTAAAAGGTTCTAAAGTAACAAATTTGCTCTCTGTATATCTGGATCGCAAAGAAATTGAAGATCTACCTAAATTTGTATTAAATAAGAGCAGGGAATCAGTACGGTAAGTTAGATTAATATTACCGGCTATTCCGGTATTATCTTCATTATCGAAATCCGAAAATAGATTTTGATCATACTTGCTCACAGCTAAGTCAATTTTAAGTGAAAGATTTCTAATCATCTCAACCGAAAGTGATATTCCAAAAAGCTCTTTTAATTCTGGCAGAGGGAGAAAAATTACCGGCAGGTAGTTCCCTCCGTTTTTACCGGCATATCTGAATTCGCCTAATTTAATACGGATGTAATCACCCCTGTTTTCACCAACATAGCTGAAATTTATTAAATAAATAGAGGTTGAATCCCCCGGAGAGTACACAAAATAACTTACTTTTTCACCTAATATTGTAGAATCTCTAATTTGATATACCCCTTTTCTAACTCCGAGTGAATCTGGTGGAGCCAATCCTATCCCGCTTTTTGTGGCTTTTAAAGGGTCATCTCCGGCGGCTTCTAATATTTTTTTATCATCATCTGAAAGCAAAAAATCAATAGGTGCATCTTTGTTATCCCCTTCACGGAAATAAGAAAAATCAAATTTAAATTTATTGTTGAAAAATGAGGCACCCGTTCCGGCTGCAAAAAAATTTCGAGAGTATTTTCTATCACTATACTCAAACTCAATTATGATTCTTGATGAGGAAATGATTAACCTGTTGGTTGTAAATGTAACTTCAGAGTTTGAATAATCAATGGTGTAATCGTTGTTTTCTCCCCTTGTCATTAATTCACCGTCTAAGTAAACCCTCTCAGAACCTGCAATTATGATAATATCTCTCTCTCCGTTTGCACCTGATAATCTATACGGACCTTGAACACCATCCAATCCATTGATCATATTTTCATGAAATTTACCCCTGCTCCCGGCAATAGCAGCAAAACCTGTATAATTCTCGTAGTTAAATTCGCCGCTTAATCCTTGCAACTTTCTATTTACATTCAAAAACTCCCCTTGGTTTCTAACTAAATCAAAATCACCAAAAACGGCGGTTGCATTTTTATGCTTTATTTGAATAAAAACTTTGTCAATTTCTTCAAGTGTTTCGGTATTGCCTTCCGGTCCCGGTT
>JACSRR010000281.1 GCA_014879635.1 Ignavibacteriaceae bacterium
TTTGCGATTTTCACTTTTATTTCTCGGTGTGCTCGGTGCGCTCGGTGGTTAAAGCCTTTTATAACATGCGACCGCCTCCGGGGTCGGACAAATCTGATTTTCTTTTTACTACAAATATGTGACACCTCCTGCGTCAAAAATTGATTTTGCGATTTTCACTTTTATTTCTCGGTGTGCTCGGTGCGCTCGGTGGTTAAAGCATTTTATAACATGCGACCGCCTCCGGGGTCGAACAAATCTGATTTTCTTTTTGCTACAAATATGTGACACCTCCGGCGTCAAAAATTGATTTTGGGATCCACTAACTTTATTAACCGCAGAGAACACAGAGAACACAGAGCGCAATAAGTTCGGAGTGCGGGGGAGCGGGGTTCAACCCGGTCAGAATTTCTGTTCACTGTCAGCGTAGCGAACTGCCAACTTTTTTTCTACCCTTTACCCTTTACCCTTCACAGCATTTTTCTATCAATTATCAATTATCAATTATCAATTAAATATGCTTTCACTGCGTTTCGCTTACCTCTTAAACATTAATTATATTTGTAGGTTATTTTTTCATAAGTTAAGATTTTATACTTGAAAACAGCTGTTTTACTTTCGGGGGGAGTTGATTCTTCCGTAGCACTTTCCATACTTAAAGGCAAAGGACACGATTTAACCGCGTTTTATCTAAAAATTTGGCTCCAAGACGAGTTTACCTCATTAGGTGATTGTCCATGGGAAGAAGATATCAAATACGCTACAGCAGTGTGCAAGCAATTAGATGTGCCTTTTGAAGTTGTTACAATGCAAAATGAGTATTGGGATTCTATTGTTTCTTATACAATTGCCGAAGTTAAATCGGGTAGAACACCCAATCCGGATGTCTTTTGTAACAGTATGATAAAATTCGGGAAGTTTTTCGATAAAATTGATGACTCTTTTGAAAAAGTTGCCTCCGGGCATTATGCCCTTACCGAAAAAGCCGGTGGCAACTATAGATTAAAAATTTCTCCCGACCCCGTTAAAGACCAGACTTATTTCCTCTCGTATCTAAAACAAAAGCAGCTAAAAAGAGCACTGTTTCCGCTCGGCGATTTTAATAAAAATGAAGTTCGTAAAATTGCAAATAGCTTAAAATTAGCTAATATGGAGAGAAAAGATAGTCAAGGAATTTGCTTTCTCGGACAAATTAAGTTCAAAGATTTCGTAAAATTTCACTTGGGCACTCTCAAAGGCGATATTATTAACGCAGATACCGGCAAAAAAATGGGGATTCATGACGGATTTTATTTTTACACAATCGGGCAAAGATCAGGATTGGGTTTAAGCGGTGGTCCCTGGTATGTAACCGCAAAAGACCAGGCAAACAATATTGTTTATATTTCGGACACAAAAACGGAAGAAGCTATACTAAAAACTGACTTTGAAGTAGCCGGAATAAATTGGATTGATTATGTTCCCTCAAATTTGGAAAGGTTACGGGTAAAGTTGCGTCACGGAAAACAGTTTATAAACTGTACTATTCAATATTTGGATAACGGAAATGCAATCGTTAAGTTGGAGAAAGGAGACCGCGGAATTGCTCCCGGTCAGTTTGCTGTTTTTTACGACGATAAATATTGTTTGGGCGGCAGCGTTATAGTCTGATTCCTTTTTATGCTATACTTCTATAAGTCAGTTGTGGGTTCAAATCACACTATATTTAACTTCGTTTTGAGTCATTGAGGTGTTCTTTCACTTCGGATAAAGAAAAAATTAATTCCATAAGCGTTGAATATTCAGGGTCGTTGGCAGGAAAAAATTTCTCGACAAAAGAGAGCTGAAAATCTTCGCTTGTTTCTTCTAAAATTGATTTGAGTAATTCCAAAAATTTAGAAACATTGGTCATAATATCATTAGAAATATTTAGAGCCGCACTTCTTGCTTCGGGGTTTTCGATAGCTTTTCTGTAAGCGTTAGCCAAACCTCTGATGTATTTGGCATTAAAAACCAGCAGAGTAAAATCTTCAGCCATATTTTCTTCAATACAATAGAAAAGAAGGCTTTTTACGGTATCTCTGTGTTTAAGTTCTAACGATACTTTACTTTCAAACTCGTTAAAAAATTGCAATAAATCATTTTTTCCGTTCTCGAATTCAGCCATAATACCTTCTTTAATTTATTTGATATTTACTTTCAATTTCAGAAATTTTGAGGCTAAGTTGTTCCCATTCAGCCAAAACTTTTTCTAATTCGTTCTTGGTTTCGTTGTAATAAATAGTTTTTTCTTTCATAAGTGCTGGTTTAGAATAAATATGCTCTTGTGTCAATTCATTCTCCAAACTTTTTTCAAGTTTTTCGAGAGTAGCAATTGATTTCTCAACCTCTTCAAGTCGCTGAAGTAAGAATTTAGACTCAGCGTATTTTTTTTGCCTGAGTTCGGCTTCTAGTCTTTTTTTGTCTTTCTTTTTATCCTGATTTGCTTGCGAACGCTCTTTTTCAACAGGAGGGGCACTACCTTTATCTAAAAATTCAATCCTTTTGGAAAGATAATAATCGATATCGCCGGGAAAGATCCTGAATTGTCCTTTTCTGATATCAACTACTTTATTAACAATTGGTCTTAAAAAATCGATATCGTGTGAAACAATAATAAGCGAACCTTCAAAAGCTAAAAGGGCGTTTTGAAGTACTTGCTTGCTTGCAAAGTCAAGGTGGTTAGTGGGTTCATCTAAAACCAATAAATTAGCTTTTTTGAGCAAAATTGAGGCTAAGGCAACCCTTCCCTTTTCACCGCCCGAAAGAACGGAAATTTTCTTAAAAACATCGTCACCGTTAAATAAAAATGAGCCCAACAATGAACGAACCTGCGGAATTGACATATCACCCGATAACTCTAATATTACATCCAATATTTCTGCCGTAGGATTAAGTTCATTAGCAACATCTTGCGCAAAATATGCTACTACTAAATTGTGACCGGGAATTTTAACTCCCGAAGTTGGCGAATGCACCCCCGCAATTAATTTTGCGAGCGTTGATTTGCCGGCACCGTTTGGACCAACAAAAGCAATTTTATCCCCTCTTTCAAGCACTAAATCGATATTCTTAAGCACATCAAGAGACCCGAAAGATTTTGATACCTTCTTCATTTCCATTAAAACTCTGCCCGATGAAGGTGCTTGCGGAAATCTGAACTTAATTTTATTTTCAAAATCGGGAAGTTCTAAAAGTTCAACTTTTTCGAGGGCTTTTATTCTACTTTGCACTTGTTTTGCTTTTGTAGCTTTATACCGGAACCGTTCAATAAACTTCTGAGTCTCTTGAACCTTTTTCTGCTGCATTTCATAATCTTTTTCGATTTGCGCATCGCGTTCGGCTTTGTACTTTAAGTAATGGTCATAATTTCCGTTAAAAACTGTGAACTTTTTGAGGAATATTTCGAGTGTTTTGTTAGTTACTTTATTTACGAAGCTTCTATCGTGAGAAACTAAAAGCAGAGCACCTTTGAAGTTAATTAAAAAGTTGGTTACCCATTCAAGCGAGTCTAAATCAAGGTGGTTTGTCGGCTCATCCATAAGGAGCACATCATTTTCGGAGAGCAAAATTTTAGCTAAAGCAATTCTCATCTGCCAACCGCCTGAAAATTCATCGGTCATTCTTGTAAAATCTTTCTCTTCGAACCCTAACCCCATTAGAACTTTTTCGACTTTTGATTCAGCCGAATAGGATTCAGAAGCTTCCAAATCTGCGTGCACTTCTCCAAGTCTTTCGGTAATATGAAGAATTTCATCGTCGGTTAAATCAGGATTTTGCAATAATTCGGTTAATGCTTCCTCTTTATCCCTCAATTCAATAATGCTTGCCAAGGCGGTTGAAGCCTCATCAATAAGAGTTCTGCCCGAATGCACAACATTTTCTTGTGGTAGATAACCGACGGATATATTTCGCTTTCTGAAAATATCGCCCGATTCCGGTTCCACCTCACCGTTTATTAGGCGTAATAAAGAGGTTTTACCCGTTCCGTTTGCGCCCACAAGCGAAATTTTATCGCCCGGGTTTATTTTAAAGTTTACTTCTTTATAAAGGTAAGTACCGCCAAACTGCAAAGACAGGTTTACTAAATCTATCATCTAATCTCTGATTTTTATAAATTCCAACTTCAAAGATACATGAATTGTTTCTAATCGTTAAATGAAAAAGTTCGGGGTTCGAAGTTCGGGGTTCGAGGTGCGAGGTGCGGAGTTCGAAGTGCGAAGTTCGAGGTGCGGAGTGCGGGGTTCGGGGTTCGAAGTGCGGAGTTCGGGGTGCGGGGTTCGAAGTGCGAAGTTCGAGGTGCGAGGTTCGAAGTGCGGGGTTCGAAGTGCGAAGTTCGAGGTGCGGAGTTCGGGGTGCGGGGTTCGAAGTGCGAAGTTCGAGGTGCGAGGTTCGGGGTACGAGGTGTCTTGTCCTAAATATGGTTGTCACTAATTTACTAAATTATTAATTATTTCCCGCTGTTTTTTGAACCAAGAACCAAGAACTAAGAACCAAGAACTAAGAACCAAGAACTAAGAACCAAGAACCAAGGACAAAGAACCAAGAGCAAAGAACAAAGAACCAAGAACAAAGAACTAAGAACTAAGAACAAAAAACTAATAACTCTTTTTGAGTATCATCTCAAAGTAAATATCTTTTTTACTTAATGCACCTATAAATTCAAACGGCAAAGTTACTAAAGATTGCCAAAAATCAAACGAACCCGGCTTAAATCCGAGAAAATCAAATTTTCTTCCAAAATTGCGGAAATATACCTTACTTAGCCCCGCTTTGTCAATAATTAAATTCATTGAATTGTAGTTAAAACCTACTACATGATACGGTGAATCAAAGGGACGGAGCCTCGTTGAGAGCCCCTTTCTTCCTTTTAAAATAAAAGCAAATTTTCTGACTTCGTTCATTAGTGCGTCTTCATTTGGCACACCAATATAAACAATACCTCCGGGTGCAAGAATTCTTTTTATTTCGGTCAAATACTCTAACGGGTTTAAAACATGTTCCAAAACGGAATCGAGATAAATAACATCGTAAGTGTTTTCGGGGAGTTTTGCCTCCGGTAATGCGGATTCAATAAAATTGATTGCAGTATTGTTTTTAGCTTCACTATTTCTCAAATCAGAAATATCAACGGCGTTTAAATTCCAACCTCGTTTATGAGCTTTTAACAACGCATTTCCTTCGCCGCAGCCGATATCCAAAAAGTTCACATTCCCTTTTTTAACATAATTGTCAATAACCGCAAATCTGTAATTAAGGTCTTTTTCTCTCTGCTTAACCAACCATTCTGAAGCATACTCAAAATACTCCGAACTATAAAGTTGTTTCCACTCTTCTAAAGTAAAATCAATAAGCGGGTCAATATAATAAGCGGCACAATTTAAACACTGCACCACCGAATAATCGTGACGAATAAAATTCTTAGCCGTTTGATTGATCATTGGTTTTCCCGCTTCTTTTTTTGAATTTGAATTACAAATGGGACAATTATTACTTGATTTCAATTTATTTCCTCAACCTTACTCAGGTATTAAATCTTATTAATTGCAAAATTTAGTGTATAAAATGACAATGATTCAGAATTTTGCCGGTTTACTACTACAAATTTAAGAGTGTTATCCAAGATAGTACCCACATTATTTTATTTTTATTGCATTTATTTGTTTTTAACTTAATCTTTACCCCAAAAACCCAAATATCGAAAACCAAGCCTCCCTATTTGGGGTGATTATTGCTCAGCCGGATTAGGAAACCTCAAGTTGACGGTTGAAAGTTTTCCCGGGTACCTATCAAGGCGGGATTACCGGAATTATTATCACCTTTTAGCATCATCGATCTTTCAACAGCGTTTCACAGCAATCTTTACAGCGTTTCGCTTTTCAGCCCCAAACTTTTTTAACCAAGGTACTTTGTTAAAAGTCTAGAACTACGCACCGGGAACTAAGAACTTTTTGAATTTTCTCCGTTCATTCTTCGGTTAAAAATCAAGTGAGCCCTAAATGTCAAGCATATAACTTCAATTGTTGTAATCTTTGACCTTATAAATTGGATATAATGTTGTAAATTAATTTAGTTTAATTCAAATAATTGTTCCCAACTAAACTGCTTTATGAATAAAATATTATCTGACACTTCAGGTAAATATTGAATGTACTATGTATTGTTACAATCCGGATTAAACTAATAATTCCAATATTTTAAACGAAGTTGCAAAAAATGGACAAACAATCCTCAAACGAGGTATTAAGGGCAATAATTGTTGATGATGAATTTCACGGCAGAGAAAACCTTAAAAAAATTATTGAAACCTACTGTACTGATGTTAGTATTTTAGCAGTTGCAGATTCTACCGTTGAAGCTCAATTGTTGATTAAAAAACATCTTCCCGATGTCATTTTTTTAGATATTCACATGCCTGTTTTAGATGGCTTTGACCTCCTTTCCGAATTTAAAGAAAGAGATTTTCTAACGGTGATTGTAAGTGCACATGAAAAATACGGGATTGCGGCTTTAAAACAGGGTGCCGTGGATTATCTGCTTAAACCGGTTAATATTAAAGAACTTAGAGCTACTATAATTAAACTTCACGAATTAAAAGCCAAAAGAAATACATCAAATCAAACACTTTCGCAAGAAAAAATTATTATCCCAACTTCTCACGGTTTTACCGTTGTTCATTTAGATGATATTTTGAGGTTTGAAGCAGAAGGAAGTTATGTTAATGTTGTCACTTTAGATGGGAGGAAAGTAATAGTTAGTAAAACTCTTAAAGAATTTGAGGATCAATTACCCGATTCAAGATTTTTCAGAGTTCATAAATCGCATTTAGTTAATCTTAAATTTGTAAAAGAATTTTCACACATTGACGGTGGTTTTATCATCTTAACAAACGGTGAGAAAATTGAAGTTTCCAGAAGAAAATCTGCCGAATTTCTTTCGGAGATTAAAAAATATTTGAAACATAACAAATGACTCTAAAGTCTTTCGTTTTTGTTTTTTGCGTCTCATTCTTTATTACAATTTATTTATTACCCCAATCCCCTTCATTTTTACACTACAATACTACACACGGATTAGCCTCTACTTCGGTTTATAAAATATTTCAAGATAGAGACGGTTTTATTTGGTTCTGTACTACTAACGGGCTTAACAAATTTGACGGTAAAACCTTCGAAACTTTTACGATAACCGACGGGTTAAATTCAAACTCAATTACTGACATTGTTCAAGCAAAAAACGGCGATCTTTATGTTGCTAATCATGAAAGAGGTATAAATGTTATTAAAAACGGTAAAATAGAAAACCGGTTTCTTTTACCCGGCGGTAAACAATACACTATCAATTTTCTCGATTATTATATCACTCCTGATAATGAATCTGTTCTTGTGGCAAGCGGCAGATGGTCTGTTTTGCAAAGACTCTTTCTTCAAAATGACAGTATTGTTGAAAAGAACATAAACAATCCTAAGGGATTGGAATTAATGAATGTTAGTGTTTCGGGTGAAGATATTTTTATGTTAACAAGAAAAGGGCTGTATCAAAGTGTAAATGACTCCTCTATCAAAGTTCATATAAAAGATTTGCCTGAAAGTCCGGTTTTTTCGGCTTTTATTAATCCTGACAAAAGTATCTATCTTGGTTCTAACGGTAAAATTTATTTAATAAAAAACGAGAGTTTAATTAGAACAATTGATATTTCTAAATTTGGAACCGAAGGAGTTTCTAAGATATTTGTAGATAAAAGCGGAAATATCTGGTTTGCTCTTATTTATAACGGTATCTTTTGTTTGGAAAAAAAATCAGGGAAGATTTTTAATTACGGTGAAAAACTCGGTATCGATAACATTGATGTAAACTCAATTATTGAGGATAATGAAGGAAATATTTGGCTTTCAACTTATGGGAAAGGAGTTTTTTGTATTCGAAATCTTTATTTGAATACTTACGCCGAAAAAGAAGGATTAAAAAATCTTTCAGTTAATGCGGTTTTACCCCTCTCAGATGATAAAATGTTAATAGGAACATTTAACGGTGTAAATTTAATAGAGCCCGGGAGCGTTTCTTTTATTTCTGAGCCAACCGATTCTTTGTTTTCTGATTATATTTACGATATAAAAATGTTTGACGGTGAAATTTATATTACCGGATCATTTGCAGGTAAAAAGCATCATATTAATGAGTTTCGTAATCAAAAGTTTTTTAAGATTTCGCACCAATCATTTTGTAAAACAAAAAACGAACTATTTATTTCCGGGTTGAGTGGCAATAGTATTGCAATTAGAAAATCCTTCACGGGTGAATTATTTTATGAACTCAAAATTTTTGATATTGAAGGAAATTCAAACCGGGTTAATGATGTAATTGAAGACCGGCAAAACAATCTGTGGGTCTCAACAAATTTCGGTCTATGCAAATTGGTACCGGTGAATGATTCAAATGATTCATTAGTCTGGAAAAAGTTCTTTTTCCCCGAAAGTAGTGTTTTAAATTCAAAAATAAATAGCTCTTCAGAAGATGCTAACGGTAACATTTATTTTGCGGGGGAAAAAGGAATTTCGATAATTTTCAAAAACAATCCGGAAAAACCTGTTGACTATAGTGTTTTATCTGATTATGACCTCTCATCTTCAAAATCAATTGCCGTTGATTCAAAAAACAGGGTTTGGATTGCTAATCTAAAAGGGCTTTTTGTAATTGACGGTAACAAACTGCTTTTTTTTAATAGTACAACGGGGCTTCCTGCTAACGAAATTTTTAAGGTTCATTTTGATGACAAACAAAACAAGATTTTTGCAGGTACAGCAAACGGTCTTATTACTATTGATTTAGATTTGTTTGATAAAGTTGAATATGCTCCTCCTATTTTTAAAATTCTTTCTGTTAGTGCAGGCGATAAAATTATTTCTGACTTTACTAATCTTCAGTTTTCACACGATAATAAAAATATAAAAATTGATTTTGGTTGCAATTATTTCGGTTCTGACGGTAACTTATATTACAAGTATGATTTGAACGGGAGTCAAGAAATAATTTCCGGAAATAGCGTTAACTTTGCTTCACTTTCTCCGGGTGATTACAATTTTTCGCTTCAAGTTAAAACACAAAACTCAAATTGGAGTGAACCGGTATTACTTTCATTCAAAATACACCCTCCATTCTATGAAACACTCTGGTTTAGAGTGTTAGCAACATTTTTTTTCTTTTTAGTTGCTTCAATTTTTGTAATGGAAAGGATAAGAACAAACAGAAAAAAATTCACCCATGAAATTGAATTAAACGAAAGGATTAACCAACTCAAACATCAGGCACTTTCTGCAATGATGAATCCGCACTTTGTTTTTAATGCTCTAAACTCGGTTCAATATTTGATTAATATGGATAAAAACGAAGAAGCTAATGTTTATGTATCGATGATGGCTAAACTTATGAGAAAAAACTTAGATACCGCAGATAAAGCTTTTATTTTGCTTGATGATGAAATTAATAGACTCAAACTATATTTAGAGTTAGAAAAACTTCGATTTCAAGAAAAATTTTCATACAAAATAACGACAGAAAATATCCCCTCTTCTGAAAAACTAATGATCCCTAACATGATAATTCAACCTTTTGTTGAAAATTCTTTGTGGCACGGAATTATGAATTCGGGAAAGCCGGGTAAGTTGGAAATAATTTTTAATTTTGAAGAAATTACCACAGGCAAAAGAAAAGAAAATGTTTTAACTATCAGAATTTTGGATAACGGGATCGGTTTTATGCATAACAAAGAAAAAAAGGACAGCGAACATATCTCAAAAGGAATTAAAATAATTGAGGAACGCCTTGACTTATTAAAAGATAGAAACTCTCCATCAAAGCCGGTTCAAATTAAAGAAATTCTTAATACCGGAAATTTACCCGAAGGCACTGAAGTCAAAATTGTTCTCTCTCCGCCTCTCTATTATTTGGCTTAGTGAATTTACAATTTACTTGTGATACCGTTAAATTGCTTACAACAACCTTTAATTATAAAAAAGCGACCGCAAACTAACTCGCTATTCCCCACAAAACTAATTTGAATTAAATTCAATCCATTAAATAACCAAAAATTCAATTCTCTATAAACCATTAAAACGGCTTATTACAATATGCAATTTTAAGCTGTATTAATAGAATGTAAAATTGAATATTTGAGAACAACATTAAAACATATAAGGAATCTATTCATGAAGAACAGTATTACCTTTTTAATCTCAGTTGTACTTCTTTATGCATCCGTTAATGCTCAAACCATCACAAATACGATTGGTACTACCGGATCTTTTATTGTACAAGACGCAAACATCAACCCTTTGGTAACAATCACCGGCAGCAACGGCTCACTAAATCTATTTAGCGGGTTAATGTTTAAAGGGGCGAACAGATATTTTCACAGTTATAGGGCACCGTCAACTATAGGGTACAACACTTTTGTGGGCGAAAATTCCGGCAATTTTACAATGTTCTTTGTCTCAAGCAGTCTTGATGCAAGTTCTAATTCCGGATTTGGATATGCTTCTCTTTCATCACTCACAACCGGATATAATAACACCGGTATCGGATACGATGCATTAAAATCAAACACAGACGGAAATTGGAATACCGCACTTGGTGCTAATGCGCTCAGATTAAATACATCTGGTGAAGAGAATACTGCACTCGGTTTCCATTCAATGTCTTCTAATACAATAGGTATTGAAAACACTGCAGTAGGCGCCTTAACAATGTACTTAAATACAACGGGTAACGCCAATTCAGGTTTTGGATATTACACCTTGCATAACAATACAACGGGCAGCTATAATACCGCTACCGGACATTCAGCTCTTTTCTCAAACACCACCGGAAGATACAACACTGCTTCAGGTTTTTATTCACTATACGCAAACACAATCGGCGAATTTAACACTGCTACAGGAGATTACTCTTTATATACTAATACAACAGGGCACAGAAACACAACAAGCGGTTATTTTTCTTTAGCCTTGAATTTAACCGGCGATGATAACACCGCAATGGGTCACAAAGCACTTGCAATGCAAACAAACGGCAGTTTTAATTCTGCTTTCGGAAGTCAAGCCTTAGAATTAAATACCACAGGTGCATCAAATTCAACATTCGGTTATTATTCAATGAACTCAAATCAAAACGGAACAGGTAATGCTGCCTTTGGAGTTGTTTCGATGCAGAATAATATTTCCGGAAATTTTAATGCGGCTTTCGGTTTTAATTCTCTGAACGGTAATACTATCGGAATGAATAATACAGCCGTTGGTACAAGCGCCCTTCAAAATGCTTTCGGTGCTTCCGATAATAATACCGCAATCGGTGCATCTGCCGGTTTACAAGTTACAACAGGGTCTAATTTGGTGTTAGTCGGTTATAACGCTCAACCGAGTTTTGGTAATGTTTCTAACGAAATTACTCTCGGTGACGCTTTTATCACCACCCTGCGCGCCAATGTTACTACAATCACCTCCCTCTCTGACGCAAGAGATAAAAAAGAGATTCAAGACTTGGGATTAGGATTAAATTTTATTATGAAAGTTAAACCGAGATTGTATCACTGGGATAAAAGAGAATGGTACTCAGATAATAAATCAGACGGCAGCAAAATGTCTTCAACTCCTACAGCGGGTTTTATAGCCCAAGAATTGGATGAATTACAAATTTCCGAAAACTCTGAATGGTTAAATCTTGTATTAAAAACTAATTCCGAAAAATTTGAAGCTACTCCCGGTAATTTACTCCCCGTAATAGTAAAAGCCGTTCAAGACCTAAAAATTGAAAAAGATGCCGAAATTGCTGCAAAAGATTTACAAATTGCCGAATTAAAAAAACTAAATGACGAGTTGTTAAATAATCAAAAACAATTTTCAAGCCGTTTAGAAGACCTAGAAAAAAATCAAGAATTTCTAATGAGCGAAATCAGTAAAATTTTGGTTAAAAACGAATTTTCAAATGTCGTAGATGAAAATTCTAAAAAAAGATAGTGATAAAGGAGAGTGTTAAATGAAAATCCTTAATCATTTCAGATTATTCTTTTTGGTGATTTTTGCGCCGGCAATTTTAACGGGGCAATCTTCAATTGTTTACGATGTAGGCACTCATATTTATGTGTCTGCCGGTGCAGATATTTGTGCGGATATTATAACAATAAACGGAACTTATTCCGGAACGGGCACTGTCTGTTTTGGTTCTGTAATCCCGGTTGAATTAATTTCTTTTGCGGCTACCGTAAACGGAACTGCTATTAGCCTCGTTTGGGAAACTGCTTCCGAATCAAATAATGCCGGATTTAGTGTTGAAAGGCAATCAAATAATTCTTCTTTCACCGAAGTTTCTTTTATACCCGGGTTTGGTACATCTACCGAAAAACATTCATATAGTCTTATGGACTCCAATCTTGCTGCAGGTAGTTATGTTTACAGGTTAAAACAGGTTGATTTTAACGGCGAATACTCTTACAGTGATCTTATTAACGCAGAAATTGAGATTCCTTTAAGTTTAGAACTGTTTCAGAATCACCCTAACCCCTTTAATCCGCAAACAAATATCAGTTATTCTTTGAATGCTGCATCTATTGTTAAATTGGTGATTTATAATTACTTGGGTGAAGAAATAGTTAATCTTGTAAATGCCGAGCAACCCGCGGGCAAATATACGGTTAATTGGTCGCCAACTTCAAATCTTTCAAGTGGAACATATATTTATAGATTGCAAGTAAACGAAACAGCAATTTCAAAGAAAATGATCTTCTTGAAATAGTAGCATTTATTGTAGTTATATGATTAAAATTTAACTTTGAAAAATTATTAAATCAAAAAGTAACTTAATTCATAGAGACGGGGCGTACCCCGTCTCTTTTTTTTTGCATTCTTATTTGCGGTGGGTCAGTTCTTTAGAGGACAAAATTTAGTTGGAAGCAAAAATCTTTGATGTTTGAGTATCTGATATTTCTCCGGAAAAGCGGCAAAAAGGAATTGGCAGAAAATCAATAAAGCGATGCCTTAATCATTTAGCCGCTGCTATACGAAATCTTCCTGCTACTATTTAATTAATCCTAAAGAAACCATTACAAATAAGGGTCCGTTATAAATGCCATGAATAAAAATGCCTGTTACTGTATTTTTAGTTTTCGAATAGACAAAAGGAATAATTACTATTACCGGTATTAACATTATCATTAAGTCGATCCCAAAAGGTATATGGAATATCATCCAAAGAAGAGAACAAAACAACCAGGCAAATTTTCCGTTTAATCTTGTTTGTATGTAACCCCTCCACAATATTTCCTCACCAACAATATTGAAAAAAAACATAGGAAACCAGACAAGTAATAATAATTTTTCACTGCCTTGAAACGGATGCATTTCCATAAACCAAGGAGTTGTTGATAACATCCCTATACCAAAATATTTATTTAGCAAAAACGAAACGGCAAATATTATTCCGGTACAAATAAAAACAAGCAAAAGTCCTGCAACGGAATAAATCAGGTCAACTTTTGTTAATTTTCTAATATTTAATGCTTGGATAATATTATTAAGTGTTTTGTGCCCTTCTTCTTTAACCGCTAAAATAGCAAATAAGAATAACGGTATAAACAAAAAATATCCCGTAATAAACCAATACAATGCAGGATTAAGTAAAAAATTATTCTTCAAAAATGGTAATAGTGTAAAAAGTAACATAAAGAAATAGGCTGTAAATCCAATAAATATACCTGTTGCTTTTGCGAGTGTTATTTTCTTAATTTCCATTTTTATTCTCCATTCAGATTTATGGTAGGGGTGATATGAATAAAACATTCCGGTATTTGAACTGAAATTTTTATGTGAGTTATTAATTTGTAATTTTCTCAGTTAAGTAATTTAGTAAATCACCTTACTGCAATTTACTATTTTTTACTTTGTGGTAGTTAAAAGAGGTGGATAAACCTATAGGTATCGAAGACTTGTTTTTAAACGAGAGAGCCCCTCTCACAAATCATAAAATGCTTGCGGTATTTATAAATTAAATGTTTTATGAGAAACTTTAAGTTTTTTCT
>JACSRR010000474.1 GCA_014879635.1 Ignavibacteriaceae bacterium
TCAATAATTTTTATTCATTTTTTTTGGAGAATACCTAACTTTTCTATCTACCCACGAAATTGAGTTATCTGCGTTCTTAAATGAACCGAAATATTTTGATGATAAACTTTTTATTATTTCAAGGTCCACATTACCGACAAACAAATATTTGAAGTTTGAAGCGTGTGAAAATAAATATGAATAAAATTCAATTGATTTAAGCATATCTAATTGAGAAACCGCCAAACTATCCATTACTTGAATTCTTGGATTATATTCATAGAGTGATAAACTTACTGTATCATAAAAGACGGTTTGGGGTCGTAAAGACCTATTGGTAACCATACCGAATAGACGGCTAATTAAATTGTTGTAAGCGAGAGAGTCTTTTCTGGGATAATTAACTCCGAGATAAACTAATTGAAAGAGCGTTTCTAAATCCTCATTAGTTGAAGAACCTCTAAAACCGTGAGAAAGTCCGGATATCCATGGATTTAAATTGATTAATTTGCCTGTTAAATATTTATCCAATGCTAACACATCAAAATTAGCAATACCTGATTCTTCTACAACAGAGGTTGTATATCTAACTTTAGGAAGTTGGTCATCATCTGCAATTGAGAATCCCCCATTACCAAACGCATAAAAAAGAATCTCGTTTTCTTTAAGTTTAGTAGGAAGCACGGCAATTTGAACACCATTTGATAATGTAAACTCTGTTACGCCAATATCTTCAATAAAATTTTCAGAAACAATCTCTGCAGCAGTTAAATCATCTTTAACTAATTCTGTAATTCCTGTAACTTCTAAATTATCCTCAATTTTTCTCTCTTTTACCTCATTTAACAGTGAGATAAAATCGTTAGCTTTAAGGATATAGTTATCATCTTTTTCAGGATAATTAGCCAAGACAACCAAATTATCTTCTGATTGATAAGAAAGAATTAACTTTGAGATATCTTCAAGAGTAATTTCCGGGAGTAATTCTTTAGTAATTTCTAACTCATCTAAAGGAGATAGTAAAATATTACCTCTGAGAAAAAAATCAACTAAATTGGAGGCAATATCGGCAGATTCAATGTTATTTCTCTCGGTAAAATAATTTTCCATATTTTTGAGAGCTTGTAACTTTTGTCTATCTAATTCTTGATCGTTAAATCCAAATTTTTTGATTTTTTCCCATTCTTTAAGAATTGCTTCAAAAGCCGGTAAAATTTCATAAGGTTGGCTCATCACATACAGTACCATGGCATCAACGGTACGAATAAGGTTATATTCAGCTCCATAACCATATAAAAAAGGTGGTTTTTCTGACCTGGTTAACTCATACAACCTTTGATTAAACATCATTCTAAACAGTTGTTTAATAAGTGCCTTCTTGTATGACTCAAAAGAGGTAATTGATGAAGATGGTAATTTAATATATAACCCCGCAGTATAACTTGATGCTTCAGTATCGGTTGCAATACTTACTAAGGTGTCAGAATGTACCGGAACTTCGTAAACCGGTCTTCTTACCAAGTTTTTAGAGGCTGGAATTACAGAAAAGTGTTGCTTTATTAAAGATTCAACTTTCTCACTATCAAAATCGCCTACTGCTATTACACTCATTAATTCAGGCTTGTACCACATTGTATAAAGTGAAATTAAATCAGTATGATTAAAGTATTTAATAACATCCGGTTTACCGATAGGTAACCTTTCTGAATATCTCGAATTATTGAACAAAACAGGAAGCTGAATATCATTCATCCTGGAAGATGCGTTTCTCCCAAGTCGCCACTCTTCAATAACTACTCCCCTTTCCTTTTCAATTTCTAAACTATCAAATGATATATTATGAGCCCATTCACTTAAAATATAAAGTCCTGTGTCGATAGCATTAAAATTATCTGTCGGTAATTGTAGCATATACACAGTTTCATCAAATGAAGTATAGGCGTTAATATCGGGACCAAATTTCATACCAATCGACTCTAAAAAACTGACAATTTTATTTTCCGGGAAATTCTTAGTACCGTTAAATGCCATGTGCTCTAAAAAATGAGCTAAACCTTTTTGAGTATCTTCTTCAAGGATTGAACCTACATTAACAACTAATCTTAGTTCTGCCCTTCCCTTTGGGTAATTATTCTCTTTTATAAAATAAGTTAATCCATTCTCTAAAGTTCCTCTGCGAACAGATTCATCTAATTTAACCTCTTTAATTTCAGGCTGTGAGAATAATGAAATATTTAGAAAAATCAGAAAATATAATATTTGCTTCATATTAATGTATTGGTTGATGTAATTTACTTGAATTAATTATTATATAATATGTTAAATGTGATTACTTAAAGTTTATAATGTAATAATATTTAAAGAATTCTAAACAAATAGAAATAGATTATTATGGCTAAAGCTAACAGAATGAAGAGTCTTAAAGACGGTTTTTTTGAAGCCGACGATCTGCGGGAACTCCTAAAACCCAGCCTTCTTTTCCTTCTCTCTTCATCATCTTTTTTAGGGTCATAAAATCTTGGGAGATAATCAAACGATTTATTTTTTGGATTTTT
>JACSRR010000350.1 GCA_014879635.1 Ignavibacteriaceae bacterium
GACACAACGCCGCCGGTAATGAAGATGTATTTCACAAAAATTGTATTTTAAATTGGAATTATTTTAAACATTAAATATAGTTAAGAATGCTCTTTTTTACAATTAAAAACTAAAAGGTTCAACCTTTTTTACTCTCATTTTTATTATTTAGTAATTCCTCTCATTTAAAGCTTGTTTTCATACCTAACTATTTAGTTTCTTTCGAATACTTTGATAAATTTAGTGCCCCTGTATTATTCTCACTCTACTTTTGTGTGTAATACTACCGGTTCACTGAATAGATTAATTTAGCTGTTTTTAATGATTCCCCCGATTCTCCGGTGGCAATTATTTTATAGTTTGAATTTATGGGACCTGTAATATTTTTAATTATTGCCCTTTCAATTTTTAAACCAAAGATTTGTTTTTATAATAGAGTGGGTAACTAAACTCAACGATAACTTTTTAAAATATTTTCATTGTGTGACTGAATCAAACATTCAACACAAATTTTAGAGCCGTTCAGGTAACGGCAGCTATTTTTTCAACAAACAGTATTTTTAGCGGGTTGTAGATAATTGATAATGCTATCAACTTAAGGATTTTAACCTAGTGATTAAAAATTTACTAAAAAAATAATACTACTATCACTTCATGTATTAAATCCTGCTAAACAAAAACACCGGTCACTGAGCGACATTTCAGCTTCGTACATTACCCGGAAATCTCATGGTGCTTTTTAAGATGTTGAATTACATTGAGTTAGAATAATTCTTTTGCTTACCCTTGGCACTTCTTCGTCGTTCAATCCCGATAGGGACGAGACAAGGTTTGCTTTTGTGAATAGATTTTCACTCACAAGAATGAGGTTACTTATAAAGAAAAAAGGATAAATTGATTTTTCTTAAGTTAACAACATTAGAAAAATTATAGTGAGTAGAAAAATTAATCCAGATTTATTTTAACCGGAAACTAGTAACCAATCCCGGCTTCCTCGAAACTAATATAACTTTTTGAAATTTTCTATGTGCTATCTTTGGGTACTTCGGTTAAATTATTTTTACCACTTTTTAAACTAATAAACCGTGTTTTTAATTTGTTTAACTAAGTTAATTTCGATTTAACACAAAATTTATTAAGTTATGACTTAGAATAAATATTTTTTTTCGAAAGGAATTTTGCTGAAATTTAATGGAATTACTTCCTTTAGTTAAACTCACGCTGATTGTAGTCACCGGGGCTGTTGTATTATTTATAATAGGCTCATTTGTAATCTATAAGTTTAAAGAGATAGTTACCGGTAAAAAAAGACCGAAAACCGGACCGGAAGCTTATGTACCTCAGGTAAAACAGACAAAAACCATGCATATTCCTTCTGCACCAAAACCGAAACAATCTGAAACCCAACAGCAATCACACGCTGTTCATAATCCTCCTTCTTCAAAAAGACAACCCGAGCCACATTATCAACAAGAGGGAAAACCGCAACAAACTTACACGCATCCTCCGCAAAGCCAAAACCATCAGCAACATTATCCTCAAGAACAGAGGGTAAAAAACGATCAAAGAAGATATACTTCTTCAAGAAGAACAAGAATGGAATTTGCAGATCAAGCGCCGGTTCAAAAAGTGATTCCCAAAAGAGATATTTTTCAAGTTGTAAACTCGCAACAGGCAAGCGCAAGATTTAATGCACCCGATGCAGGCAGAAATGAGAGGAATCAGCCTTTTTATATTCCTCAGTCAGTAATTGATGCTCAGAAATCGGGTAGAAACAATGTAGAAAAAGCCAGATATTCACCTGATCAATCAGGATTAAATAAAATGTCGGTAAACTTTAAGTAGAACTCTTAAAGATAAAATTAGTGCCGGCAGGTGCTTTAATCATCTCCGCCGTTTCTTTTTCAGACTTATAACCTAAACTTTCTAGAATACTAATAGCTTGTAACGAAGTTTCAGGATAATACCCGCCTAACTCAACATAAATAACAGGTTTTTGAAGAGTGATAATTTCTCTTGCTCCCTCTAAAACTTCAGGTTCGTATCCTTCGGTATCTATTTTAATCAATTTGACAATTAAATTTTCTCTTTTCACATAGTCAGTAAGTGAAATTAAACTGATTGATTCGCGAGAATTAGTTGAAGCAACTTCATTTTTAATTGAGCTTAAGCCGGTTTGACTCGGGTTATAATTTAATATTGCAGAATTTTCTTCACTACCTAAACCCATATTAACGGGAATGATATTTTTAGATGAATTCAACCTTAAATTTCTTTCAAGTTTTTGAAAATTCTTTTTTCCCGGTTCAAATGCAATTACTTTGCCTGGCTCTCCTACTAATTTAGAAGCAATCAAGCTAAAAAAACCGAGGTTAGCACCTGCGTCAATAACTACATCTCCCTTATTTACATACCCCTCAATTTCCCTGACAGTTTCATTGTAAAACCGCTCAAAAAGAGCGTGATAAAGAAATTCGCCGCCATCCCCGTCATTACTATAAAATAGCTTTATTTTTTTATTTTCTT
>JACSRR010000152.1 GCA_014879635.1 Ignavibacteriaceae bacterium
TTTCTATCCTCATTTTCTTTTATTGTTATCATTTTCTTGATTGATTCAGGTACTTCTAGCAGCCTCTCAAGCAATTTAACTGAACCTTTAGTGCTTTTTACTTCTTTTCTAATATCCTCCCAGAAATCCGTTAAAATTGATTCAATGAGCGAGGAGTTATTAGGATATTTATGAGGAATATCATTTAATGAATCACACATTTCCAAAGGGAAAATTTTTACTTCTTCAGGTAAATTGTGCGGGTTGCTTGGGTTGATGTTGGCTTGTTTTCTGTAGTGTTCTTTGATCCAATTTTTCCCACTATTAACTTCATCAGAATTAAAACTCCTAAAAACTGACTCTGCCGTAAAAGCTCTTGTAATAATTGCGATGTATCTTTTTGGCATAACATTCCAGCCATAAGTAGTATTTAGAATATTGTGGTTGAACAAATTACTTAAATCATTAATATCACTCCCAATCTGAAATACGAAAATATAAGCCGAAACTGGAATGAATTTTTTTAAAATTCTTTCCACATGCTTAGATTCCTTTTCATTGGAAGAATTGATTCCGGGAAGATCCATTATTTGAATGTAAATATCATTAGTATCGTTAAAATATTTATTCGGGATCTCTATAACAATTTCATCGATTTGAAAATCACTCTCGTTCTCTATCCGTTTTCTTACTTGCTTTAATTCTGATTCGACATCCTCTTCAGAAGTGAATTCTTTTTTAGAGTCAGAGTAGCGTATGCAGAATATCCCGTCAAAATTGATACTATAAATCATAGCTGTGGGAGTAGCTGCTTCCCCAGGTTTTGAGCCGCACCTTAAAATTGTGTGAATTCTCTTTAATGATTCTTGCTTAATATTTAATAAATTTAATATAAATGTTGTCTTTCCAACTTGTGATTTGCCATATACAGATATTGTGACTGTGCCTTTTATTGAAGTTTTTAAAATATCTTTTAATTCTGAGCTTTTTAAAGACTCTATAAACTTATTAAGTGTCCTGTCAAGCCAAACAGTTTTATCAGTGTATAACTTACCCCATAAATTTAATAAACTCATTAAAGTTCGGAACGGCTTAATTTTTCTAATTCTTTCTTTACTTCTTCTAAGTCTTTCAACGCAATGTGACAGTTTTGTAATCGAGCGAAGTCAAAATCTAAACCCAATCTTCGAGTTAAACAATCACGGATAATATCTTCAATAAAATCCATTTTATTATCAAAATTACTCATTAAATTTTCAATAAACTGATTTTTAATGTCTTTAATCTCATTTTTTGTAAAATTAACTTTAGCGTCAAAAGATTTATTGAATAAACTATTTAAATAAATGGCTGATATGAGCGAGAGTGCACCTAGAACATACCAATTTACACTAAATGCTACAGCTGTTTGAGCGGAAACAGAGGGTAAAATACCAAATAAATCAATTCCACCGCCCTCTGCTATATCCAGCCCAAAAAGTGCTGCAATAGCAAGAGCGACTTCTTTTCTATTCTCACTGTAAACATCAGTTAATGTTTTTTGGTCAGCAAAATTTCCATTCAGGATTAAATTACCATCATAAGAACCTTCCACTATATTTATAAATCTCTCAGTTTCCAACATAATTAATGGTAAAAGTTTTATGTTAAACTTTAGATCATCTGAAAACTCCCCTTCTATTTTTGAATTAATCAACAATTTAATATCTTTAGAAAGAGTATCTTTTATATCAGATTTATTATCGTTCAATTTATCTACCTGCATCTTTTGAGTCTCACCTACAAGAAGTTTCTTTGAATCTAAATTCGTATTTTTGTCATCTTGCGGTAACCCCATGACTATTTTATGGCGCAACATTTCCTTATTGACTACTTGATTTAAAGCAAGTATGTAATTCATATCGACCGTAATATCATTTGATTCGTGAAAACTTGTTTTAATTTTTTCTACTAATTCGTTTTGAATTTCGGTCTGACTTTTAAATGTATCTCCTATTCCAGTTTTGAATTTATCAATAATACTCTTTCTCGTTTCAAGTAACTTATTTAATACATTGACTTGAATATTTTCAAAGTAAGGATTAAAATGTTTATCAATAGCTATTCTCAACTCTTTTTTTAGAGAATTACTTACTGATTTAAATTCTTTAATTATTTTATCTAATTGTTTGTATTCCTTATTATCTAAAGCGATGTCAAAATCTCTGAGTTCCATTTTAATATCAATTATAACTTCACCAATATCTTTAACCAATTTTCTTACATTTGTTTTTTGGATTGATATTGGCTCAATACCCGGTTTTGAGTATTTCTTTATTGATTTAATTACTTCGTTCTTCCACCCTTCAGGCCCCGGAATCCCCGTTCTTAAAACCCTGTCATCCTCATTAATCTTTAAATCTTCTTTAACTCTTTTAGCAAGTTCAGAATTTTCGTTGTTAATATCAGAATTAGTGATTAAAAAAATTGGTTTAGCATCTGAAAAGTTCTTGTTTAGTAATTCTTCCTGCCTTGAGTATAT
>JACSRR010000255.1 GCA_014879635.1 Ignavibacteriaceae bacterium
ATGGAAGTCACTTAACGAAATTAAAACTTGTTCTATTCTCAGAATTGAAAAATTCTGATAATGTACTACATTGTAATATACCTTTAACTCAAGTGGAGATTACTCCTTTTTAATTTCGCTTTCTCTTTTTTTCATTTCCATAAGAGCGTTCATTCTTTCTAATTCATCATTCTTTTTTGATTCAGAAACTCTTACGATAATAAATGCTATAAGTGAAAAAAGGAAAATCACTAACAACAACCAAGCATTACTTTCAAGAGTGCCAATAATAGAGCGGTAAATTTCTAATGTCCATCTTTCGGTAGTAAGTTCAACCATGTAAGATGATTCGGCTCTGTTGGTTGCAAGGTATTTTTCTAATTCCCAAATTCTTACACCGCCTGAAATACCGGTAACAAAAATGGCGAATAGGATATATTTACTCCAAGCTTGATAAATATCTTCGTTTACTAATCTATGAAAGATTTGCTCAACCGGTTTTTTGAATATCCAAACTACAACGGCGCATGTAGCGGCACTTACTAAAAAGTTAAAAATTAACAGTGTGATAAACATTTGTATAACCTCTTTATATTTAAATGATTAAACTGTGGTAATATATCTAAGTTCCTGTTAATTTGCATCTATTTTTGAGTAATTTTAGGTTGAGATGTTATGAAAAATCAAATAATTGAAGCATGGTTAACCAACAATAGAATTAATCTTATGCTGCTTGATGCCATACCGGATGAAGGTTTAGAGTGCACTTTATCAAAGCGGGGAGGCAGAACGGTAAAACTTCAATTTTCTCACCTTCATAATGTTAGATTGTACCGTCTTCAAAATTATGCCAAAAATTTCCTGAACGGACTTACCGAAATTGACAAAGATATCAATTTTGAAAGGGAATTTTTGAAATCAAATCTTGAAAACTCTGCTAACGCTATTTCAGATTGGGTAAGCTATTCAATAGATAATGAAGAATGTATTAAGGGTTTCAAAAAAGGTGCATTTAATATGATTGCGTATTTTATTGCACACGAAGCCCATCATAGAGGGAATATTCTCCTAACGCTAAAACAATCGGGTGTAAAAATAAGTCAAGAAATTAAATACGGTATTTGGGATTGGAATAAAATCTGACAAATACCGTATTAATAAACTTAGAGAGTAAAAGAATTTGTTGCGTAAATAATATATCCGCCGTGACTTGTAAACAACATAGCCCTGTTTCTACCGGGATAGAAAGCTATTCCGGTATAAGTAGTGTTGTTATTATTCATTTCAAATTTATACATTTCCCAATTTCCGTTCACATAGCCGCTGCCGTAAACAGTAAAAGTTCTACCTTCAATAGTTACCCTACTCTTTGATACTTCAATGATAAGAGGTTCATCGTAATCCATATCTGTTGATTTGGTACCTTTTTTGTTTCCTACCCCGTACATATCAGAAATGTAAGCATAATAATAAACGGTGAAAGATTCTGATAGATTTTTAACCCCGTTAAAATCAGGTACAGCATTTGGGTCAATTTCTCCATAAGTTGATCCTGTGCGGCTCTTTTGACCGGTTGGTCTTACTTCATATAAATCGGTTCCTATTCTTGCTTCTGCATATCCGTTTACAAAAATTTTAGCTTCATCAAATTCAAAATCAATTTTTACTGTTCCGTTTTTATCAATATACCCCCATTTTTTGCCTTTCATTACGGCACACAATCCTTCTCTAAAAAATGTAACAGCATCATATATTGGAGGAATAACTTCTTTAACCAATGCAACATTCACAAAGCCATATTTTCCGTCTTTTTTAACTGCCGCCATGTCTTCATCGGCATAACCCGTTGAATCATAAATTGCTTCAATAATTATTTCATTGTAATCATACGAATTCGCAAAACCATATTTACAGGTTTTTGAGTCTTTATAATAAACTAACTCAAACGGTTTTTTATAAAATTCTTTTCCTTCGGAATTTATTACGGTAAAGGCTTTTGAGTCGTGCCTGATATAAGAGTAACCGGGAGGAGTTAATGTTGCGCCCTTTCCGAAATCAGTGGCATTTGAAAACTTATTGTTAATATCAATGATTTTTTTTAGTTTGTGCGAGTATTGATAATAACCCGGAACTTCCTTCCAATAATAATTGCCAACTTCATTCTGTGCCGATATTTTTATGTTATCTTTAGAAAAAAATACTCCCGCATTTAAAGCCCAAGCCTCATTATTAATTAACGGTACAACTTCGGCACCGGTTACATCAACCAAACCGAAATAATTGTCTGATTTTACTATGAACTCGCTTCCTTTAGACTTTTCAATTCTCGAATATTTTGCGGGGGTAATTATCTTGCCTTTAATATCTACAATACCAAGCATCTTTGATGTAGCATCGTAATAACGGAAAAAATCATCTCTAATCCATTCAACTTTATCTGCTTTTACCTGAAATAGAAATTTCCCTTCTATTGTGCTAACTTTAACCGTGCCTGCTTGATTATCGGTTTTATAGTAGTTGTTGTGGTTATCGGGATACAATAAAAAATCCCGTTTAGTAAAATTATATACGAAATCAATTATTGTTTTGCCGGATTTATCGATTAATCCCCACATTTCGTCATTTCTTCTTGCCCAAGAATATCCGTTTGCGAAATTATCGAGTCCTAAATACATTGGCGGAATAACTTCTTCACCCTTAGAATTTATGGCTCCATATAAACCTTTTTGATATGTAATTACCATTCCTTCGTAACTTTCGGCAAGAAACTCATAGCCTTGCGAAATTTCTTTACCGCCGGTAGTTATAAGATACATCAAACCGTCTCTTTTACCCTGAGTTACTCCCTCTCTAACGGGGCGAAGTTCATCGTAAATAAAATCAATAACTGTATTTCCCGGTTTATCAATCAAACCATATTTACCCTTGTATTTTTTGACGGCGGCGTATCCCTCGCTAAAATCGGAAGCTTCTTCGTAATTCATCGGGATAACATTATTACCGCTTTCATCAATAAAACCGAAAACATTTGAGAAAACTCTTCCTAATCCTTCCGAAAAGAAAAGAACATCTGAATATTTTGGTTCTATTATTACATTGCCGGCAGTATCTGCATAGCCCCAATTGTTATCCTTATCTCTTATTGGGATAAGTTTGTGGGTTTGCGAATAGCCAATTGAACAAATAAATATTATCAGCAAGCTTAGTTGTTTATACATGTAACCTGAATTTTTAATGTTAAAAAAGTGATTTGAAGATTAGACAAATTAATTATTTGAAAATTATTTACAAAAGACTTAGTTCACAAAAAGGCGAAACGCGAGAGGCGCAGGGCGCAGTGAAGGGAGGCGCAGGGCGCGGTGAAGAGAGGCGCAGGGCGCAGTGAATGGAGGCGAAGACCCAGTTGACAGATCGCTGACGCTGACAGATCGCTGCGCTGACAGTTGACAGGAAACCCGACGGAGTCGGGAGTGAAGAGAGGCGCAGGGCGCAGTTGAAAGTTCGCTAACGCTGACAGTTCG
The DNA here is from genome assembly GCA_014879635.1 of Ignavibacteriaceae bacterium. Classification (GTDB taxonomy): domain Bacteria; phylum Bacteroidota; class Ignavibacteria; order Ignavibacteriales; family Ignavibacteriaceae; genus BA9. The sequence continues at coordinate 3,501 of JACSRR010000255.1, forward strand.
CTCCGCTGAAAGTTGACAGGGAACCCTTCCCAACCCATTCGGGATTGACCGGAGTCGAAATGACCTGGCATATTTTTAATTTCAACTAAGCACAAAGCACTAAGCACTAAGAACAAAGAACTAAGAACATTTTTGAACCTCGAACCCCAGCACTCCGAACTCCCAAACTTATTAATACCTACATTTACTTTAAAAGTACAAATTTCTTAATATTTGAAAAACTGCCGGCGTCAAGTTTGTAGTAGTAGATTCCGCTCGTGAGATTAGAAGCATCAAAAGTTACGGAATAATTACCGCTGTTAAGTGTGGTATTAACTAATTCGGATACTTTTTCGCCTGCGGTGTTATAAACCGTTAAAGTTACTTTTAATTCGGCAGGTATGCTAAAATTTATTGTAGTCGCAGGATTAAAAGGATTTGGATAGTTTTGAGAAAGGTAAAATCCTTCCGGAACACCTTTTTCTCTAATACTCACGGGAGTACCGCCGGCATTTGAAGCACCGGGAGTAGAAACACTGAAAAAATCCCAAATATTTCCGCCGTCAACAGTTCTGGCATAAGAGGTATCGCTAAATTGATACCCGAAAGAAAGAGAATCAACAGGGGTTTGCCCGTCAGGTCCGAATAAACCAATTGATTCACCGTTCCTGCTTAATGCCCAGTTCAGATGCCTGACTCCTTTGCCCGGCGAATTATCTGCCCAAAGTAACATAAAACCGTTTGCGGGAATAGTTAAAGAGTCGTTTATAGCTTCCGGCAGTTTGTATTTGGTCCTGTTTTCGAGGTTATCCGTAATGTACCATCCGCTAATATCAACGGGTGAGTTGCCGGGGTTATAAATTTCGATCCAATCTTCGAAAGCACCCGTAGGGTCTTCAATTGTTGTATTTAACGCCATAAACTCGTTAATGAATAATTGCGGATAGAAATTGTAAGTTAAACCGTTGTTCTCAATTCCCGATGAATAATTGAAACTGCCCGTGAAAGACCAAATCTTGTAGAAATACCGGGTTCCTTCCGACAAATTATCATGTATCAGAGTATTAGCGTCGCCTTTGTATATTACGGAACCGCCTCCAGTAATGGAATCTCCCGGATTATAAGTACCGTTAGGAGTACCGAAAACAGGAACGGAATTTACGGCAATCAGAACATCATCTCCCTCGGTGTTCTTATTCCAATTTAATTCTAATGCATTTTGACTTACCGGAGTAATTTGCAAACCTGTAGGATCTGCAACAACACCCGCTTGACTTATACCGCTAACAACAATATCATCTAAAGCAAATTCATCTCTCTGACCGGAACCGCTAATATCATCGCTAAACCATCTTATATAAAAAAATGCACCCGGAGCAATAGATAACCCCTCAATGGTAGTAGATTTATTACCGGCAAGAAATAAGCCTAATGCGTCGGGGTCTGTTGGCGAAATATAATTAAGCGAAGGCACTTCAATATAATTAATATGGTCTGACGAGTATGCGAAGTTGAAGAAATTTGACCTCACTTGATCATTTCTGACATACAAATTATACGAAACATTAAGGCTTGTTATAGTTGAAGTTGTATTATTTACGATTCGAAGGGATAGATTGCCCGGGGTAAAGTGGTCGCTTGTAGCTTGAATTAAAAATCTGATATTTCCGGCATCGTTAATTGCGTATAAACCGTTACCGTCGGCGGGACCGTTTATTAATCCTCTTGTGTAAAAGGTGTTGGGGTCAATTTTGGTGCCTCCGAACTCTAAATCACCTGCGGTAGTACCGGTTAATGCCCAGCTGTTTGACGATAACTGTCCTGCTTCGGGAACAGGTTGAAAGCCTGCTGCTGCATACCCTGTAAAATCTATTGTGTAATTTGTATTTAATTGATTGATTGAGAGTTGACCGAACGATGTGTTCACAATTGTCAAAATTGCGAAAAGTATGAGATTTTTCATTTGAAGTATTTTCAATTATTTATTAATATTTTACAAATAAAGCACATTTTAACTAATTTATTGCGATAATATTTCTTTTAGGTAAAAATTTCCTTTTATTTGAAAAAAGTTCGAGGTTCGAAGTTCGGGGTTCGAGGTTCTGGGTTCGGGGTTGAAAAAAAAGTTCTTAGTGCTTAGTGCGTAGTTCTTTGTTGAAATTAAAAATATGCCAGGTCATTTCGATTCCGGTCAATCCCGGCCGGGTTGGGATTAAGCTGTATATAAATATCCGGGTACAAATTATTTTCTAAGATTTACATCAATTTGAATATATTTAACATGCGACCACCTCCGGGGTCGAATATCGCCGTTTGATCCATTTACTACAAATATGTGACACCTCCGGCGTCAGAAATTGAATTTTCTACACACCAATTTTCCCTGTTCACTGTCAGCGGAGCGATCTGTCAGCGATAGCGAACTTTCAACTGCGTTTCGCTTCTACCCACTAATTTTGTCAACTGCGCTTTGCGCCCCTCTTCACTGCGCCCTGCGCCACCCTTTACTCCCGACTCCGTCGGGATTCCTATCCACTACCCACTATAAGCGTAGCGAACTACCCACTAATTTTGTTTACCGCAATCAATGATTAGACTAATTAGAAAAACATTGCCTATTAGGGCATACCGTATTTTTCTTTTAAGATTCTGCTATGATGAGCAACATGACCCGCTATAATATGGAGTAAGGCGTTAACGGAAATAAAATAGTTGTTTGCCATGCCGGTTTTATTAATTTCTTCTTCGCTGAAAGTTTCAAATAAAAGAAGGTTAGCCTCTCTGAGAGCTTCAAACTCACTGATCAAATTTGAAAGCTTCCGTTTTTCGAATTGCCCTGTAACAACATATTTATCTTGGTCAAAGCCGGGAAGAGATTGCTCTTCGCCTCTGGCAATTGAAAGTGCCCTGTATCCCATAATTCTCTCGGTATCGTTAATGTGTCCCAATAATTGCTTGATAGACCATTTACCGGGAGCATAAGCGAAATCTCCTTGTTCGGGTTCAATATGTCGAAGGGAATTTAAAAAATCGATTTTTTGAACTCTGATAAACTCAATAATATCAACATCATCAGAAATCAGATCCATGTATCTTTGATAAAACGCGGCAAATTCAGTTTTACTTGGCTTAGGCATGGTTTACTCCCATATTTTAATTTCGAAAATACCGTCAGAGGTTGCTATACCTCTTGACATTGCTTGGGTTGTAAAGATTAAGGAATAGTTTCCGTTTTTATCAATAGCAATCATACCGCCGTCTTTAGGGTCTAAAATTTTATACATTACCTCTTTCATAGCATCATTGAGCGACAAATTTTTGTAAGTCATAAGTGCATGAACATTAAATGCGGCAGCATTTTTAATATATTTTTCGCCCCAGCCGGTTGCTGAAATTGCACAAGAATTATTATTTGCATAAGTGCCTGCTCCAATTATAGGGCTGTCACCTATTCTACCGTGCATTTTTCTCATCATACCGCCGGTTGAAGTACCTGCGGCTAAATTACCGTATTTATCCATTGCAACTGCACCAACGGTTCCGCCTTTTTCCAATTTAGCTCTTTGCTCCCACTCATTAAGATTTTGTTGAGTAACAAAGTAACTATTTTCAACAATATCAAGATTTTGCGAAATTGCAAATTGTTCGGCACCTTCGCCAACAAGTAAAACATGATTAGTTTTATCCATTACGGATCTTGCAGCTTTAATCGGATTTTTGACAATTCTTACATTGCCCACTGCACCGGCATTTAAATTACTTCCGTCCATAATTGAAGCATCAAGTTCGGCTTCTTTAGTCATACTTAATACGGCGCCCCTGCCGGAATTAAAAGTAGAGTCATTTTCGAGAATAGTAATAACGGCTTCAATTACATCGATACTTTTAGCACCGTTTTTCAACATTTCGTTGCCTAATTCAAGAGCTGCTCTAATACCGTTAGTAACTGCCTCAATTTTCTCTTTATCTTCAGTATTTGCAACAAAACCTGCTCCGCCGTGAATTACCAGAACATAGTCACGCTTTTTAGAAGAAGTAGAACTTTCTAACCTGTAAAAAATGGTTGATGTAATTATTATAACTGTTAAAGCAATGAGAACGGGAAGTCGCATAAAAACACCTGCATACCTAAATTAATTTAATATCGTCAAGAAAAGATAATTTATTTCTAACGGAATATACTTCAGAAAAGTCAATATTTGAAGTTATAATCGATTCATTTTCAATAATTTCATTTACCAATGCTCCGAGTGGGGCATAAATTGAACTTCTGCCGTTGTAGCTACCTGCGGGGTCATTTCCGCAACGGTTTACACCTGCTACAAAGCACAAATTTTCGATGGCTCTGGCTTTTAACAGTGCTTCATAGTGATTAATGCGGGGAACAGGCCAGTTAGCGATGTTTATTATCAGCTCAACTCTTTCTTTTGCATATTGTCTGAAAAGTTCGGGAAATCTTAAGTCGTAACAAATTGAAAGCCCTACCGAAATTTTATTCAACTCAATAATTACGGGGTTATTTCCGCCGGTGTAGTGAAGATGTTCGCCGCTGAGTGAAAAGGGGTGGATTTTTCTGTAAGAACCTGTTAATTCACCTATCGGAGAATAAACTAATAGAGTGTTATAAAAATTATTTTCATGCGATTCAATAATCCCTGCTACAACATTTGTACCGTATTTTATTGCAAGATTCTTAAAAAACTGAGCCGAATCACCTTCAATCGATTCCGCCAACGGTTTTGGATTCATGCTGAACCCCGTTAAAGTCATTTCGGGAAAAATTAACAGTTCCGAATCAATTTTAGCGGATTCTAAAATTCCGGTAATTCTTTCCATGTTTTGCTGTTTATCTTCCCAAACAGGGTCAAATTGAAACATTGATATTTTCATTATAAAAGCTCTTTGATATTTTGTAATTTAAGTGTGTGTAAAATTATTCCTGCCGCTACCGCCACATTTAACGATTCTGCTTTTCCGAAGCCTTGAACAGCAACACATTTTGCTGCTTTTTCTTGTACGGAATTGGAAGTTCCGTTAGCCTCGTTAGAAAAAACTAAGATAAACGGTTCCGGAAGTATTATGTTACTTAGGGGTTCTCCGCCGGTTCCTGTTGAGATTACTTTGTACCTGTTATCTGCAGTTGCTTTGTGTAAAAATGAATCATCATCCTCTATTTGAAATAACCGGAGATTAAAAAGTGAACCCATAGCCGAGCGTACTGTTTTTGGATTATAAACATCTGCGCATCCGTTACTCAATACGATATTATTAAAACCGAACCAATCGGCAGTACGCAGTATTGTGCCTAAGTTTCCGGGGTCGTTGATATTATCCAAGTAAATAGTTTGTTTTGGGAGGAGAACAAAAAAATCGGCTTCAGATTTGGTAAAAAAGGGGAAAATTCCGCAAATTCCCTGTGGATTTTCGGTTGAGGTTATTCTTTCGATAGTTTTTTGGTCAACTTCTTCGATTTTTACTTTTTGCTTTTTATAAGCCGGTAGAAGATTATTAACTTTAGGCAGTTCGTCTTTAGATACTAAAATAATTTCGGGAGATAGTCCTGATTCTGCTGCCGTTGTTAAATTTCTGACCCCTTCTACAATAAATAATTGATGTTCCTTTCTGAATTTTTTTAATTGAAGCGATGAATACAGTTTGATTTCTTTATTAGTAAGCATACTGCTAATTTTTTCTGATTTCTTCTTCTCGCTGCTTTTCAATTAAAAGATCAAGATAAGTCCAAGAATAAATACCGGTATTATGTCCGTCTTTCCAATCAATTTGAACGGCATAAGTACCAACATTTTTAATTGACGCAATTTTATAAGAACTTTCAACAAGCGGCGGTCTGGGTGGCGGTGCGTAATGCTTATATAAAATTGTTTCACCTTTACAACCTGCACACGGGCATTCGTCTCTTAAAAATTTGAGAGTGAAGGTAACCACTTCACCGTTAACAGTAGTAAAATTTATATTTCCGTCTTTAACGGCAATCTTTTTTGGAATCATCTTATAATACCGGGTAATTAATTCTTAAAAACAAACGACTCAAACAGCCTCAAAAACTTTGATTAAAGAGTTAAGGAGGTTATCTCCCAGATTAATTCTTAATACTTTTCTGCCCGCGTTTATTAAAGCTTCACGGTCACCGAGCGACTGTGCATTTTTGAGTGCCCCAAATGAAAGGGAAGAGTTTTCGGAGAGGGCTTCGTCAGGAATTAAAGCATCACCTCTATTCCCGCCGGTAAATTGAATAAAAATTCCGTTTCCGGAGTCTCCTTTGTGCAATTGCCCTGTTGAGTGGAGAAATCTTGGACCAAACCCGGTTGTAACAACAATCTTATATTTCTCTTCAATTTTAGAGCGGATTTTGAGCAATTCTTTCTCTAATCCTGCTGTCATAGGCAAATAGGCTTGAATACTTAAGTACCTTTTGAATTTTGAAGTGTTCGGAATCTCCAAGAAAGTTTTTAAAGTTGATTCAAGAGAGTCACCGTAAGAATCGCCTTCAATAGATATATCATCGAACCGGTTTTTAATTTCAAGTACGGGTAATTTGCCGGTTTTGTGGTATTCTTGAAGAAATTTTCTTGCCATAATTTTTGCCGATTCAACATCCGGCTGGTCAAACGGTTGAATTTCTAAAGCCCAACCCGAAACGGCTGTTGCAAACTCCCATCTAAAAAATTCATACGCCAAATCATATTCATCTGTGAGGTAAATTTCAATTACGGGGAATCCTGCTTCTTTAATCGATTTAATTTTTTTGTCAAAATTGCCCGAGTTTTCTAATCTCATATAGACGAAAACCCTGTCGCTTGAATAATCTTGAGCGGGATAAACTTCGCCCCCTTCAACAGGAAGAATTCCCTTCCCGATTTTACCGGTACTCTCGGCAATTAATTGTTCAACCCAAGCACCGAAAGGGGAAATTTTGTCATCGCAGATAAATGTAACTTTATCGATTCCTTCTGTTGAAAGTGCAGCAATAGCAGTGCCTATTTTAAGAGCAGAATTTCCTGATTCAATTTTACAACCTTCGGCAGAGAGTAAGGCTCGTTTCAAAAATTTCGAAATATCTACACCGGTTAACGCTGCAGGAACCATTCCAAAGAGCGAAAGTGCCGAATATCTACCGCCAATATTGGGGTCGTTTAAAAATATTTTTCTGAAATTGAGTGCCTTCGCCATATCTTGAAGACCGCTACCGGGGTCAGTAATTGCGGCAAAATGGCGGGCTGCTTTCTCTTTACCGAGTGCTTTTGCCGCTTCGGTATAAAAATATTTCATAAAAGAAATGGTTTCAACTGTTCCGCCCGATTTTGTAGAAACAATATAGAGAGTGCTTTCGGGTGGATTATTTTGGAGCGCGTCTGTTACCATGTCGGGGTCGGTACTGTCTAAAACTGAGAGCTTTAAATATCCCGGTTTAGTACCAAAAACTTTCGAAAATACCTCCGGTGCTAAGCTTGAACCACCCATACCGAGTAGAAGTACATGCTTAAATCCTTCGGATTTTATTTCATCAACAAATGAATTAATTTCTGTAACAGACTCTAAAGAGTTTTTCGGGCTATCTAACCAACCCAATCTATTAGTTATTTCATCGGGCTTTTCAGACCAAACCGAAAAATCATGTTTAAATATTCTATCGGATACAAGGTTATCAATAGCTCTTTCATATAAGGATTCTGCCTTTTCTTGAAATGCACTTAAATTATATGTGCAACTTGCAGAGTCTTTAATTCTAATGATTTTTTTACCGAGGCTGCCTAAAAGAGAGTCAAAAGAATCTTCAAATAATTTAACACCCGTTTCTTGAAGCTGAGCCGTTATTTTTTTAAGGTCAATGCCAAGTTCGGATAGATTATTGAGAATAATATCTGCTTCATCATAACCGCCGTCTAAGGTAGAGGCTACTTTCCCGTTCGCAATAAATTCGTCTAAAGTTGCGGGAGGAATTGTATTAACGGTGTCTTTGCCAATTAATTCATCTACATAAAGGGTAGGGGAGTAAGCAGGATTTTTTGTGCCTGTAGAAGCCCAAAGCACCCTTTGAACTTTTGCGCCTTCGGCTTCAAGTTTTTTCCAACGGGGAGTAGAGAAAATTTCTTTGAATGCACGATAGGAAACTTTCGCATTTGCTATAGCAGCTTTCCCTTTTAGCTCAGTATTGCCTAATTTGTCGAGTTCGGCGTCAACGCTTGAATCTACCCTGCTAACAAAAAATGAGGCAACAGAAGAAACGCTTGAAACTTTACCGCCTCTCTGTTTGAGCAATTCGAGCCCTTTAATATAGGCTTCGGCTACATCGCGATAATTATCTATATCAAAAATTAGGGTAACATTAACGCTAATACCGGAGGCAATTAATTCGGTTATAGCGGGTATTCCTTCATTAGTTGCAGGAACTTTTATCATCAGGTTCATCATACCCGTTTCGGCATAGAGCCTTTTAGCCTCTGCAATTGTTTCATCTGTTTTATAAGCTAATTTAGGGTTTACTTCAAGACTGACATAACCGTCTTGCCCGGAGGTTTCTTTGTAAACTTTTAACATTAGCGACGCAGCCAACTTAATATCTTTAATAGCAAGTTGTTCATACACAGCCACTACATCATGACCTTTACCGAGAAGGCTTTCAATTTCTTTATCGTAATCTGAACTGCCTGAAATAGCTTTATCAAAAATAGTAGGGTTTGAAGTGATACCCCTCAATCCGTTTTTAATGAGTTGTTCTAACTCTCCGTTAATAATAAACGATCTTTTAATGTAGTCATACCAAACTGCCTGACCAAGACGGGCAAGTTCAACTAATTTGTTCATAATTTCCTCAAAAAGATTTTAACAAAATTTTATAAGTTTTCAGCGATTCTCGCTGCACCGTGAAGAGCGGCAGAGCCGTCTTTTATTACAAATACGGAGGCAGCTTCAACCACATAACTTAACCTTCCTTTTGATAAATAAGCTTCGATAAAAAGTGGAGTTTTGAGAAGAGGGAGAATTTTAGCGGGTATTCCTCCGCCTAAATAAACACCGCCGCTTGCAGTTACCGATAAAACCAAATTTCCGGCATGTGCTGCAAGAACGGAAACAAATATTTCTAAAGCAGTTACGGCTAACGGGTCTTGTTTTGAAAGGGCAAATTCCGAAATTGCTGCAGAAGGGTCTTTCTCTTTCATAGAATTAAGTAAAGCCGTTGTGGGAACCAATTTTTCAGACTCAACCAAAAATTCAAAAATATTTAATAATCCTGTGCCAGAAGCAACTCTTTCATAATTCCCTCTACCGTATTTTTTAATCAGGTGGTAAAGGAGTCTGATTTCAATTTCATTTCTGGGTGCAAAATCCGTATGCCCGCCTTCAGAAGGAATAACTAAAAATTTAGGACTTTCAGGGTAAATAATTGTAGCTTCGCCCAATCCTGTACCCGGTGCCAGTACAACGGTTGTACCGTTTGCAATATGGTTTTTCCCTTGGTAAATTAGGTCAAAATCATCTCCGGTCATATACGGAATTGAGGAAGACATGGCAACCAAGTCATTCACCAATTTAAATTTTTTAATACCGAGGTAATTTGCAATTTTTACCTCGTCCATATCCCATGTAAGATTGGTGGATATACAAGTACCGTTAATAACCGGACCCGCAACACCTGCACAACCGCATGTTATTTCAAATTTTTCGCCCGATAAAAATTTACCCAGCATTTCTTCGATAGAGGAAAAATCTTTGCTTAAATATCTTTCCTTCTTTATTTTATTTAATTTGCCATTTTTAGTGTCATAAACGGCTAGCTCAGTTTTAGTGCCGCCGGCATCGATAGCCAAAATCATTTTCATTTGCTCCCGGATTATTCAAAATTAAAATAGGATGATGAATCTCTGTCTAAAAACCAGTAAAACATTTCACTTTTTGGTTTAACATTTGCAGCAGGATATTGCGTAGAAACCTCAGTATCGTTTAATATTTTTGCGATTACTCCGGCTCTTCTTTCTCCGCCTGCAATAAATGCAACCTCTTTAGAATTATTAATTACTGACCCTGTAATAGTAATGTTCGTAATTCCTTTGCTTGCGTTAAATGTTTGCGCAGTTAATTTATTAGTATTAAATAAATCTAAATTATCTTTAAAGATACCGGCAGTGTGTCCGTCTTCACCAACATCTAAGATAATAAAATCGAAACAGGGTAGCCCATTTTCAGAGGGAAGTTCCAATTGAAGAATTGTTGAGTATCTCTCCGATTCCACAACGGGGTCAGCTTCTCCGTTAATTCTAAAAATATTAAATTTTAACAACGGAATTTTATCGAGCAAAAGTAATTTTGAAGAACCGTAGTTATTTGAGTGATCACTTAATGGTACGCAATTTTCGTTTGTCCAAAA